>JACRGN010000073.1 GCA_016234205.1 Nitrospinota bacterium
TGACCTACATCCCAGATTATTAAATCTTCAGGAGTATTAAAGGTATAGTGCAGGGCTATTGTGAGCTCAACAACACCGGGATTGGATGCGAGATGACCGCCTGTTTTAGAAACGGCATCTACTATAAATTCCCGTATCTCCTTTGAAAGTTTAGGGAGATTTTCCCTTTCAATCTTTTTTAAATCTACAGGGCTGTTTATGGTATCTAAAAACTTACTCATAATTATTCTTGCCACGAATCTACACGAATGGACACAAATTAAAGAAATTAAGAATTTTTATTCGTGTAAATTCGTGTTCATTCGCGGCTAATCAGAATTTTCTCGCTATTATATATTCCGATATATCCTTTAGCACTTCTGCTCTATCACCAAACATCTCAAGGGATTTTATACTGCTGTCAATCAGTCTGCCTGCAATCTTTTTTGATTCGGCAAGCCCAAAAACTGCCGGGTATGTAATCTTCTTCATCCTCTCGTCACTGCCGGCAGTCTTCCCCATTACCTCGCTCTCCCCCTCCACATCAAGTATATCATCCATCACCTGGAAGGCAAGACCAATATTTTCAGCATAACGTGTGAGTGCGTTTAATTCGTCATCTTCACAGCCGCTTAGTATTGCACCTGCTCTTACAGCAGATAAAATCATCTCGCCTGTCTTATGAGTATGTATATATTCAAGTGTAGGTATATCCAGATTTTTTCCTGTAGATTGAATATCAACAACCTGACCCCCGATAGTTCCGAATACACCTACTGCATTTGCTATTTCATTAATAGCCCTTAAAATGACGGAGGGATTTGTATGAGGCATAAGTCTCGTATCGCTCATTATCTGAAATGCCATAGTCAAGAGGGCATCGCCTGCCAAAATAGCAATTGCCTCGCCGAATTCCTTGTGATTTGTCGGTTTGCCCCGCCTGAAGTCATCATTATCAATAGCAGGCAGGTCATCATGTATGAGTGTATATGTATGTATCATCTCAATAGCACAGGCAAATGGAAGGACAGCCTCCCTCTTTCCGCCTACTGTCTCTGCCGATGCAATGACCAGTATGGGTCTTAGCCGCTTTCCTCCCGCAAACAGGCTGTATCTCATAGAGTTGTAAATATCAGGAGGATATGTGTTATTGGATGGTATATGCCTGTCAAGTGCATTATCCACCAGTGCTTTCATTTCATTTAGATATTCTTTTATATTCATGTATAGGAATTATAAAATACTTTAGCCACTAAGACACAGGCACAAAGAAATAAAGAAATAAAGAAATAAAGAATAATTTTTTCCCCTTCGTGTCTTCGTGTCTGGCATGTCTTTGTTAATAAGTAAATCTTAATTCCAATAATACGATATTGTCAAGAAATCTTCTCCAATCCCCCGACCCTTACCCCTATGAGCCTGACCTTTTTTTTAAACTCAAACCTTTTCAGGCAGTCAAATGCAGCCTTTCTTATTTCTTCCTCTGAGTCTGTGGGTTTAGAAATGGTCTTTGCCCTCGTATGTGTTTCAAAATCACTAAACCTCACCTTTACTGTAACTGTCTTCCCTTTATAGCCTGACTCCTTCATTTCATCAATGACATCCCTTGTAAGTCCTGCAAGTGTCTTTGCTATTACCTGCCAGTTGCCTGTATCCTTCTCAAAGGTTATTTCCCTGCTATGAGATTTTGGCTCCCAGTGTGTGACGAGGGGGCTTTCATCTATACCCCTCGCTGCATTATAGAGATAATCTCCATGGGATTCTCCAAATTCCTCAATAAGTTTATCAATTGGCAATGAGGCAAGTTCTCCTATTGTTTTAATGCCCATATTTTTTAGATATGCCTCTGTCTTAGGTCCCACACCCCACAGTTTCCTTACAGACAACTGCCAGATGCGGCTCTCTATCTCATCCTCTTTAATTATTGTAAGACCGTCGGGTTTCTGCATATCGGAGGCAATCTTTGCGAGGAGTTTATTAGGCGCTATGCCAATAGAGCATGTAAGCCCTGTCCCTTCTTTAATCCTTTTTTTAATCTCCCTTGCAATCTCTTCTAAAGGTTTGTCTATTTCTGATATATCAAGGAATGCCTCATCAATTCCCATATCTTCAATTATAGTTGTAAATTCCCTTAGGATATTCTTGACCTTTTCGGATGCCCTCTGGTATTCCTCATAATCCACAGGCAGGAAGACGGCATCAGGGCAGAGCTTGTAGGCAGTTCTTAAAGGCATTGCAGAGTGTATCCCAAACCTCCTTGCCTCATAAGATGCAGTTGATACCACTCCCCTCTTTGTAGGGTCGCCGCTCCCTCCAACTACAATAGGCTTGCCTGTCAGTTCAGGATGCCTCTTCTGTTCAACTGATGCAAAAAAGGCATCCATATCAATATGAAGAATCCGCCTCATGTTTTAATGTATAGGAAATTATATAGCCACCAAGACGCAAAGGCACAAAGACGCAAGAGGCAAGAAAAAAATCTTACTTCTTATCTTTTTCTGTGGTCTCTGTGTCCTCTGTGTCCTCTGTGGCTAATCAGGTTTTTGTTCTTAAAATCACCGCAGATGTCTGTTTTGTTATCCCTATTATACCGTATTAAATCCCCAATTTCCCACGATTTTAGGAGGATTTCTTCTGGAGGATTTCTTCTTGACTATCTCACCTTTAATTCCTATAATCCAGCATAATGTTGAATAAACTTAAAAAAGAATGTTCTCTGTAAATAGGAAAAATTATGAAACCTGAAGATATGCCAGCATGGTGCTTCTTAACAGGGCAATTTCTTCTCAGATTCGATAAGAAAAAAAGATATTCTCACTACTCAGAGGTTCACAACGATTTTTTAAAATCAACTGAAACAGATCCCCCGCTTAGCGATTTTCTATATATCAACCCTGCTGTTGTCATCATGCTGTGTTATGGCCTTTTGGTATACCCTGTGGAATATTGGAATACTTTTCTTAAAGATGAATTAAGTGTGAAGAGATTAAATGAAGGCATTGTTGCTGCGGCTCAACACATGGGGGTATCAGTTACAACGTTTATAGAGTTGTTCAGTGTAAAACTATGGAAGAGTTCCACCTCTGAGCCAAATTTCATACGAAAGCTCAGAAACGCCATCGCACATTCACACATAAAAGTAGACATGGAGCATAATCTTTATACCTTTTGGAACATTAATAAAAACAACGAGATTGATTTTGAAATATTGGCATCCACGGAAAATATAGGCATTTTCTTAACGGGTTTAGGAAGGCATTTTAGTAATACACAAAGACATATCAGATAACAACCGCATCAACTCGGACTGGCAACTCCGCTGAACTCCGTTGCCAGCCGGTTATGCTGATCATTCTCCCTTCGCTTCGCTAAGGGAGAATGCGGAGTTAAGCCGGAACTCCTTGTTCCCCTCGCTCCGCTTCGGGAGAACAAGGAGTTCAAGACCAATACGCCCCTACGGGGCTACGGCTTAACTCCGCATTATAATCCTGCAGTTTCTGCGTCCTTTTGTATTTTTTGGGTTAAGAATCCTATTTTTCGGAGGGATCTTCTGTTTCCGGGGAGGGCTCAAAGGGTTCAGCCTTTAATTTTCCAGTCTCATCTTTTGTCAATATCTCAATCTTTTTTTCTGCCTCTCTTAGTTTCTGGGAGCATATCCGCGACATCTTAATCCCTTCCTCAAAGATCTCAAGGGATTTATCAAGGTCTAAATCGCCTTTTTCTAATTTCTCAACAATCTCTTCCAGTCTTTTTAGTGCCTTTTCAAATTTAATTTCAGACATAATAAATTTTTAGCCACCGACTTTCACAGACTAATATTAACAGAAAATGAGAAGTTAAGAGGGTAAGAAGATGGGAAAAAAAATACACTATCCTATCTTCTCAACTTCATAACTTCTTATCTTCTTGCTGTTAAGTCCGTGTGAGTCCGTGGCAAATTAAGATCTTTTTTCTTCAACTCTGCAAATCAATTCCCCTCTGGATAATCTTACATTAACCTGCCCGTCTTTTTCAACCTCTATTGCGTCTTTTATGATTTTCATGTCAGGGATTCTCCTGCATATACTGTATCCCCTCTCCATGACTGACAGGGGGCTTAGGGCGTTAAGTTTGCCTAACTCACCATTTAGTCTTTTGTCAAACATTTCCATTCTATGCTCTATAGCCGTTTCAAGTCCTTTAGTTAATTCCGTGAGTATTTCCTTGATTCTCCGTATTCTGACCTCCGGATTGAGTATAAAAAGGCTTCTTGAGAGATGAAATGTCTTCTCCGTAAATTTTTTGTATATTAATAGTGGAGACCTGCTTACCCTTAAACCCATATCATCAATCTTCTGCTGGAGTTCATATATTTTATCCAAAGGTGACTTTAAGACCCTTCTTTCCTGCAATCCTGTAAGGTCACTTTTTAGTATATCAACCATATTCTGAATTGAGTATGTTAACCTTTTCTCTAAACCTATAATATTTTGAACTACCTCTTTCCTATCTCTTACAACAAGCTCTGCTGCTGCTGATGGCGTTGGCGCCCTTAAATCAGCAACAAAGTCTGCAATTGTATAATCTATCTCATGCCCTACAGCGGAGATTACAGGTATCTTTGAATCATAGATTGCCCTTGCAACAACCTCCTCATTGAATGCCCAGAGGTCTTCAATTGAGCCTCCGCCCCTGCCGACAATCATTACATCAATATCAGGCAGTGCATTCAATTCCCTTATTGCCTGTGCTATCTCCACTGATGCACCCTCGCCCTGAACCTTGACAGGGTAGATGATAATGTGGACACTGGAGAATCTCCTGTCAATAATACGGAGTATGTCCCTTATAGCAGCACCTGTCGGCGATGTGACAATGGCTATTTTTTGCGGGAATTGTGGAATCGGTTTTTTATGTGCCTCATCAAAGAGACCTTCTTTAAAGAGTTTTTCCTTTAACTGCTCAAATGCTAATTGCAATGCACCTATACCCTTTGGCTCCATGTAATCTGCAATTAGCTGGTATTCGCCCCTCGGCTCATAGACACTTATTCTTCCCCTGACAATTACATGAAGGCCGTCTTCAGGCTCAAATTTTAACAGCCTCTTATTCAATTTGAATAAAACTACCTTTAATTGGCTGTCCTTATCTTTGAGGGTAAAGTAGGCATGGCCTGAATTGGGAACCCTGAAATTAGAAATCTCACCCTCAACCCATATATCGCTGAAATCCTCTTCAAGGACAAATTTTATTGCACGGGTAAGCTCCGATACAGTGTATATTTCTCTTTCTTGATTCATAGAAATTATAAATTCTTTTGCCACAGGCATGGAGAGGACAAAGGAAAGACAAAACAAAAAAATTAAAAAACTAAATTTGAACACGGATAAACACAGAAATGTCATTCCGAACGAAGTGAGGAATCTCGGTTTTGAGATTCTTCGGGCTTTGCCCTCAGAATGACAGTAATGCTGTCATCTGTGAAAATCAGTGTCCTATGATTTTATTTATCTGTGCCTCAGTGTCTCAGTGGTTTAATCATGTTTTGTTTAGTGTATTTTTAAAGGCAATCAGTGTATTTTTCATGAGCATTGCTATTGTCATGGGTCCTACACCACCTGGGACAGGGGTTATATACGATACCCTTTCTTTTACTGAAGGGAAATCCACATCTCCAATTAATCCTGCCTCATCCCTGTTTATGCCGACATCAATTACCACAGCCCCTTTTTTAACCATATCAGCCTTTATAAAGGCAGGTTTGCCAATGGCAGCTACTAATATATCAGCCTTATTTGTATAATCTGATAGATTTTTTGTCTTGGAATGACATATAGTAACTGTGGCGTTTCTATGCAGGAATAAAAGTGCGGCAGGCTTACCTACAATATTACTCCTCCCTACAATTACTACTTTTTTACCCTCTACAGGTATTTCACTCTTATCAAGGAGTGTCATAACACCGAGGGGGGTGCAGGAAATCAGAGAAGCGGTGTTGGCAACTAATTTCCCAACATTTACAGGGTGAAAACCGTCCACATCTTTATCAGGATTTATGGCATCAATAATCTTATCCGATTGTATATGATTAGGAAGCGGCAATTGGACGAGTATTCCGTGTATCTCAGAATTTTTGTTAAGAGAGTTTATGAGATTTAATAGCGTATCCTGTTGTGTTTCCTTTGGTAAATGATATTCAGAAGATCTGATGCCGACCTCCTGACATGCCTTCTTTTTATTCCGTACATATACAGTTGATGCGGGGTCATCGCCCACCAGAATTACTGCAAGACCCGCCTCTTTCCCTGTATTGTTTTTTATCTTTCTCAATTCCTCTGCAATCTCAAACTTTATTGCAGATGCAATCTCTTTTCCATTAATAATATTGGTTGGCATATTTTTAAACTTATCACAAAATTATACTCTTGTCTAATTCAACAATAGCCCAAAAGGTTGAAAATTCTATTTTTTCAAGAAAGAGGAAAGTTCTTGACACTAACGATTATCATCGTTACAATACAACCATGAAAAATAAATGTGCATTGGTGTTATCATCTGTATTAGTGAGCCTTCTTATAGTCACCTCATCAGTCTTTGCAGTAGAAGTCGCCCCTCGTATATCCGATAGGGAGATTATTGAGGGATTGGCAGATATTAGAGGAGATATTAAAGATTTAAGGGCAGAAATAAAGGCAAATACGGAGGCAATAAGGCAATTAAGAGAAGACATGAATCAATTGAGAAAAGATAATACGGAGGCAATAAGGCAATTAAGAGAAGACATGAATCAACGTTTTGATGACATTCGCTGGATTCTCGGACTCTTTGTTACCATATCTCTTATAATCCTCGGTTTTGTCCTTCGTATGCAGTGGCAGATGCACAGGAGACAGACACAGGTGGAGACAACCCTTGAAACACAGAAAGACGAGATCTCATTTCTCAAAAACCTCATTGAAAAACTCCTTCCTCCAAGAGGTGTATTGTAATCTCATTCCTCCCTTAGTCGTTTCTGCTTTTCAAAAGCCTTTCGTAATCCATGTCTCTCAATAATTTCATGGAGATGTCCTGCTAATGGAAGGATTTGCATCTCATGATTTCCCAGAATATATAGATGATTTAGCGATATTCCTTTCAAATTGGTCGAGGAACTCTTTTGAATATCTGCCGGTTTTTTTCAATTCCTTTCTTTCATCTTTTGAGGATGTTATTAAATTTTTCTCTTCAAGTTCAAAATCCTTTAGTTCTTCCGCCCTTTCATGTATGTATTTCCCTTTTACAAATTCTATAAAATCCTCAACCTCAGTAAGTTTATCCTCTGGTAGTTTTTTAAGTTCTTCAAGAATTTTTTGATAATGAGAATTTAAAACCTGTGTTATATCCCTTGACTTTTTCCATAGAAATATCAATATCCACAGAACTCTCAATCCACAGAACTCTCAATTGACAATTGACAGTTGATAATTGATAATTAACATATGTATTTTTTATACAACTTTATTCTCACTGTCTCAATTATCTTTGTTCTCCCCTGGTGGTTATTTAGTCTATTTAAAGGTAAATACAGGAAGGGGTTCTGGCAGAGGATGGGATATTATTCAGATGAAATTAAAAATGGATTAATTAATCAATCTCCGATTTGGATTCATGCAGTATCAGTCGGTGAGGTTATCGCATCAACTTCATTAATAAAGAGCTTGAGAAAAGAGTATCCTGATATCAAGATTATCCTTTCTACTGTAACTGATACAGGACAGCAAATAGCAAAGGAGAGAATAAAAGAGGCAGATTATATTATATATTTCCCTTTTGATTTTTCATGGTCAGTAAAGAGGGCATTGAATACAATTAATCCCATAATCTGTATAATTATGGAGACAGAGCTTTGGCCTAATTTTCTGAAAGAAGCGAATAAGAAAGCTATTCCTGTGGCGGTTATTAATGGCCGTATATCTGAGAGGTCATTTAAGAGGTATAGAATGATAAGTCTGTTTATGAAAAGTGTATTAGAAAGTGTCAGATTGTTCAGTATGCAGACGGAAGATGATGCAAAAAGGATAGTAGCCCTTGGTGCAGACAAAAGGAATGTAAATGTTTCGGGTAATATTAAATATGATAATGAGTTTAAAGATATTGAAGAAGAAAAGGGAAAAGAGATTAAGAATACACTTGAAGTTAATAACAGTGATAGAATATTTATTGCAGGAAGCACACATCCGGGCGAGGAAGAGATGGTAGTAAAATTATATTCTAATATTTTGAAAAACTACCCTGATTTTCGCCTTGTAATCGCACCTCGCCATATTGATAGGGTAGGGGAGGTGGAGGAAATTGTAAAGAAGATGGGATTAGATACTGTCAGGAAAACTGAACTCTTAAAAGGGTCAAGGGTCAAGGATCAAGGGTCAAGTAATACAAAACCTATAATCATCCTCGACACCATTGGGGAGTTAAGTTTTATGTATAGTATTGCTGATATTGTATTCGTTGGTGGAAGCCTGATACCGCATGGCGGACAGAATATATTAGAGCCTGCGTTTTACAAAAAGCCTGTTATATTTGGTAAATACATGATGAACTTTCAGGAGATTGCAAAAGAGATGATATTATCAGGAGGGGGAATTCAGATTAATAATGAGGAAGATTTGATAAGAGAGGTAGGGGGACTTTTAAATAATAAAAAAAAGATGATTGAGATTGGTGAGAAGGGTTATCAGGTTATAATGAAAAACAGAGGAGCACTTCAGAAGAATCTGGAGTTGATAGGAGAGATGATAAAAAAATAAGCCACAGAGGGCACAGAGAACACAGAGGAAAGCAATAAGTAGAAATGGGAAAACTTAAGAAATGGGGACTGAAAATTTATTTTATTTTATCTTACCTTACCTTTTCTCCATCTCTCCATCTTCTCCATTTCTCCTTATTCTTTTTTCTTTTTGTCTTTCTCTGTGTCTGTGGCTAATGAGGTCTTTGTTTTATGATTAGTGAAAAAGAAAATCATATTCTTGCAGGCAGTGCAGGAAGGAAGATTCCTGTCGTAATGGCTACTCAGCATCCTGATAATGCCAGTGTCCCTTACTGGCATAAGACAGAGTTTATCTCTACTACAGATGAGGTGGAGGAGTGCTACCGCTCATTCTGTGATATGGGTTGCGATGAGTATATGTGGGACTGGGAAGGGAAATTTGTAGATGAGGCTGTAATGGACAGGCTCTTTCATCAATACTATGACTATTTCAGCATAAACCACCTCGGCTCAAGTAAATTCCTGACATTCAGGATACCAAATATATGGGAGGAACCCGGCTTCAGGATTGCGAGGGCATTTATGGCAATAATTACCGGCACTGATGCGGCAGGAGAGTTAGGTTTTTCCCATGCCCCTGTCTTTGAGGTAATTCTCCCAATGACAGACAATGCAGAAAAGTTGATTCATATACAGGAGCAATACTACAAGACTGTCCGGCTTACATGCCAGGTATTTTCAACAAGGCTGAGTGGACCTGTAGAGATAAATATAATCCCTTTAATAGAGGGCTCCGGGTCTCTGATAAAATCAAAAAGGATTCTTTTGGAATATATTGATAGATTTGAAAAACGATTCAATCACAGGGTTGAATATATTAGGCCATTTATAGCAAGGTCGGACCCTGCACTAAATTCAGGGATGGTTCCTGCTGTTATTGCGGCTAAGGGTGCCATTTCAGAATATTATAAATTCCAGAATGAAACTGGGGTTTCTGTATATCCAATAATAGGGGTTGGCTCTTTGCAATTCAGGGGCGGGCTGTCACCTGATGCAATAGAAAATTTTATGAATGAATATGCAGGTGTGAGGACTGTTACAGTTCAATCTGCCTTTAGATATGACTTTAATAGGGAGGTATCTACAGCCGCCATAAAACTATTAAAAAGAGATATTTCGCTGAAAACACCCCGTATATTTTCTGATAGTGAGATGAATGATATTTTGGAGTTTGATGGAATCTTCAGGAAGCCATATTGCTCTACAATTGAAAGGCTGGCATCTACAATAAATGATATATCAAGGCATGTCCCATCCCACAGGGAGAGGATTCAGCACACAGGATTATTCGGTTATTCAAGAGGTATTAAGGATTCAAATGTAAGACTGCCGAGGGCAATTTCATTCACTTCGGCCTTTTACTCACTCGGTATTCCGCCTGAACTGATAGGCACCGGCAGGGGGATTCATGATGCGGATAAAAAAGGGATGCTTTCAAAATTGGAATCTATATATCCAAATATAAAAAATGATTTGAAAAGGGCAGGGTGTTTTTTGAATAAGGAAAATTTAAGGATGCTGGCAGCTGCGGATGAAACATGGAAGGATATTATAACAGATGTAGGTATATTAGAGGATTATATAGGCTCAAGCTTTGTTCCGACCTGCACAGACCACTTTATACACAGAAATCATGTATCTAATATCCTCCATATGTGGAGAGAGGGGAGGGAATTCAGGCGGGAGATATTGAGTGCAGGGGTTATTAGGAAGAGTTTGGGGTGATTATGAATCAGAACAATTCAGCCACTAAGACACTAAGTCACAAAGGAGAAATATGAGTTTTATGACCCCATCAGAAAAGGAATAATCCATTGCTAAAAATATTGTAGATGCAGCTTATACTGTTCATAAAGAATTAGGACCTGGTTTGCTTGAAAAAATTTATGAAGTTTGTTTCTGTCATGAGTTGTCCAAAAAAGGATTAAGATATCAAAGACAAGTAGATATGCCTATTGTATACGATGGAATAACTTTTGATGAAGGTTTAAGATTGGATGTTTTTGTGGAAGGGCTTATCATTTGTGAACTGAAAGCAGTAGAGGAGATGAATCCTGTATGGGAAGCACAACTACTTAGTCATTTAAAACTAACTGGCAAACATCTTGGCTTCCTGATTAATTTCAATGTTCCGCTTATTAAAAATGGCATTAAAAGAATTATTCTCTAAATCTTAGTGTCTTAGAGTCTTTGTGGCAAAAATATTATGAGTTATGAAGTAGGATTAAAGGAAATTGAGGAGAGATACTTCTTTGGTATCCTGAAAGAGATAACTGGCGGGAGTGTTAAGGATATAAGTCTTACTATGTTAAAAGGGGATGCATCTGACAGGAGATATTTCAGACTCAGATATAGAAAAAATAATAGCAATAATTCAATAGTGATTATGGTCCTCTCAAGCCCTACCCATTCAGAGCTTCCATTTATAAATGTTCAGAGTCATCTGAGAAAATGTAGTGTGGCAGTCCCTGAGATTTATTATTATGATGAAAAAAAGGGGTTTTTGTTTTTAGAGGATTGTGGAGATATTACTTTAGAGGAATGGATTAAGGAAAAGGATATAACCACAATATCCAAATATTATAAAAGAATTATTGATTCGCTTCTAAATATTCAGATAAAGGGGAGTGATAAAAGTATTGGAGATTGTGTTGCATTTAATCTCAGATTTGATGTGGAAAAACTGATGTGGGAGATGAACTTCATGATTGAGCACATGATATTCGGGCTTCTAAATAAAAGGATGGATAATGGTGATTTGGATGAGGTGAGGGGCCATTTATTAGATTTATGTCAAATCCTGTCTAACCAGAGGCAGTATTTGAGCCATAGAGATTATCACAGCAGAAATATAATGGTTAAGGATGGAGATTTACGGTTTCTTGATTTTCAGGATGCCAGAATGGGACCATGCCAGTATGACCTATGCTCCCTCTTAAGAGATTCATATACCGTATTGGATAATAAATTGGTGGATGAATTGATTGAATATTATATCAGCCAAAAGGAGTTAATAGAGGGTAAGAAAATTGACAGGAATGAATTTAGAAGAATCTTTGACTGTATGAGCATTCAGCGAAACTTAAAGGCAATCGGGACTTTTGCATATCAAAAAATGGCAAAGGGGAGCGATAGATACTTAAAGCACATGCCTCCTACACTTAATTATGTAAAGGTAAATATAGATAAATATGAGGCATTCGCAGGGCTTAAGAAAATTTTATGCAAATATCTTCCTTTTTAATGGGTTATATGATATAAGTCATTTTAATTTTATATGGATTTGGCATATTTTCATTTATAATTCCATCTTTTTTAAATATAAAGGAAATTATAAAATTTTGCCACAGAGGCACGGAGACACAGAGAAAGAAAAAAGGTTAAAAAAGAGGCAAGATGCAAGAGGCAAGAAAAAAAATCTTGCTTCTTACTTCTTGCTTCTTGTTTTTCTCTGTGCCTTTGTGCCTCTGTGGCTGAATTAGGTTTTTGTTCAGATATATGAACGATATAAATAAAGATATTGAATCTGCCATAACAGACCCACAAACAGGACTCAACAATTTCGCATATTTTCTAAGGCGGCTCAAGATGGGGATTTCATGCTCCCGCCGCCACAAAATACCTATAGTTTCAATAGTCATAGAATTTGATATACATGCAGAGTCTAAGGGTGAGCTTTCAGGGGAAGAAAGGGGGTCTGCCTTAAAGTTAATCGGAAATATAGTAAACAGCTCAATCAGGTGGGATTCAGACCTTGCAGGACGCATTGAAGAAAATAAAATAGGGATTGTCCTCATGCAGTGCAAGAAGGAAGAGGCTATGATAGTAGTTAATAGGATTCTTGATAACTTTAAGAAAAGTAATCCTCTGGCTAA
>JACRGN010000075.1 GCA_016234205.1 Nitrospinota bacterium
AATTTTATAATCTCCTCAGCAATCTTTACTGCCTCTTCTGAATTGTAAGGTATTGAGAGCATAATCAGCAAATCTGCAAAACCCATTACACCAAGCCCGATCTTTCTGTTTCCCTTTGACATTTTTTCAATTTGAGATAATGGATAGGTGGTGACATCAATCACATTATCAAGAAAATGCACAGCTTTATAAACAGTGGTTTTTAGTTTTTCCCAATCAATCTCATAGGCTGGTGACTGGTGACTGGTGACTGGTGACTGCCTTTTCACCATCTTCGTCAGATTTATTGACCCAAGATTGCAGGCTTCATAAGGCAACAGTGGTTGTTCGCCGCATGGGTTTGTTGATTCTATCTCACCGAGGTGTGATGTGGGATTATCCTTATTTATATGGTCAAGAAAAAGTATGCCGGGTTCGCCACTCTTCCACGCCAATTGAACTATCCTTTCAAATACATCCTTTGCCTTTAGTTTTCCTGTTTTTTCTCCGTTCCTTGGATTAATCAAATCATATTCAGAATCTGTCTCAATACAGTTCATGAAATTATCTGTGATTCCAACTGAGAGATTGAAATTGGTTAGTTCATGGGATATTGTCTTTGCATCTATGAAGTCAATAATATCGGGGTGGTCAACTCTTAATACTCCCATATTTGCCCCTCTCCTTGCCCCCCCCTGTTTAATTACCTCTGTTGCCATATTAAAAACCCTCATAAATGATAAGGGTCCACTGGCTATCCCGCTTGTAGTGGAGACAATATCATTTTTGGGTCTCAGATGGCTAAAAGAAAATCCCGTTCCCCCTCCTGTTTGATGTATAATTGCCGTATTCTTTACAGCCTCAAATATAGACTCAAGCGAGTCTTCCACAGGAAGGACAAAACATGCTGCAAGCTGCTGAAGTTCCCTCCCTGCATTCATGAGTGTTGGTGAATTGGGTAAGAATTCAAGGGATGACATGAGCTCAAAAAAATCATCAGTAGTCTTTTTTATATTGGCAGAAGGATTGTAGAGTTTGTCTGCTGATGCTATATTTTCTGCTACCCTACAGAACATCTCCTCCGGTGTCTCAATTGCATTTCCCTTCTTATCTTTTTTGAGATACCTTCTATTGAGGACTGTCAGGGCATTTTGTGTAAGCTCAATTGTCATGCTAATATTATAACCTATGAAAGGGAAATTTATTGAAAAAAACTCTCTTTCTGTTACAATGAATAAAATTTAAAAAACTGCAAACCACAGAGGCACGGAGGCACAGAGAAGAAGAAAAATAAAAGATTAAATTATGCCTTTGTTTTTCTTCGTTTCTCTGTGTCCCTGTGGTTAAAATCAATTTCTTTGGATTAGATAAAACAATATCCTATGAATCATCAGAAAAGTGAAGTTACAATAAGCCTCATACAGACTGCTGTTGCCGATAACATCTCAGAGAATCTCCACAAAACCATAAAAGAGGTAAGAAGGGCTGCAAGAGAGGGGGCGCAGATTGTATGCCTTCAGGAATTGTTCAATACGGTCTATTTTCCACAATACGAAAAATGTGAGTCTGACAGGTTTGCAGAAACAATCCCAGGCAATACAACAGACATCTTCTCAAAACTATCAAAGGAATTGGGTATTGTAATAATAGTCCCCATCTTTGAGAAGGCTTCAGATGGCGATTATTACAACTCTGCTGTTACAATAGATGCAGATGGCGGCATACTCGGCGTGTATCGCAAGCTCCATATACCTTTTGACCCCCTGTTTTATGAAAAAAACTATTTTAAGGATGGTGACTTTGGATACAGGGTCTTCAAGACAAGGTTTGCCTCAATAGGCACTCTCATCTGCTACGACCAGTGGTTTCCCGAGGCTGCAAGGATAAATGCCCTCATGGGTGCTGATATAATATTCTATCCTACCGCCATAGGCTGGATAGAGGGGCATCATTCTCAGGACGGAGACTGGCATAATGCATGGGAGACTATCCAGCGCGGACACGCAATAGCAAATGGTCTTCATGTCGCTGCTGTGAACAGGGTCGGAAAAGAAGAGAAACTGAATTTCTGGGGAGGCTCTTTTGTCTCTGATGCCTTTGGAAAGATAATTAAAAAGGCAAGCAATAACAACGAAGAGACACTAATCGTTAAGGTAGATTTGGGTTTAAACAGGAGGATCCGTGAAGGGTGGGGCTTCTTTAATAACAGGAGACCCGATACATACCAACCAATTTGTAAAAGCTTTAAATAATGAACAAAAACATTATTTTAACCACTGAGACACTGAGGCACTGAGGGGGCAGAGAAAGACAAAAAACAAAGACACTGAAAGACACAGATAAATTATGATTGGCACAGAAAAAAGTATAACTAATCAGTGTCCATCTGTGTCAAAAAATTCAGTTTTTTCCTCTGTGTCTCCGTGCCTCTGCGGCTAATTTTTATAATTTTCTATACATGAACAAACTAATTTCAAATACTACACCTTCAAAATTAGGTTATTATATGCCTGCTGAATGGGAGAGGCATGATGCTATATGGCTCTCATGGCCCCATGACCCCATAACCTTCCCTGACAGGGTTGAAAAGGCAGAGAGTGCCTATGTTGAGATAATACATGCAATACTGGACAGCGAAAATGTAAATCTTTTTGTAACAGATGATGCAATGAAGAAAAGGGCTGAAAGGCTTTTAAAAAAGGGCGGAGTAAATTCAGACAGTATTATATTTCATAAATATGATTATGCTGATGTATGGTTCAGGGATTATGGCCCAATCTTTTTGATAAACAAAAATAGCGGAAGCATTGCAATGACACACTGGATATTCAATGCATGGGGCGGGAAATATGAAACACTGATGAAAGATACCAATATCCCTGAATTTATAAATGAGAAGATGAGTCTCCCATATTTTAAGCCCGGCATTGTCCTTGAGGGGGGCTCAATAGATGTGAACGGGAGAGGGACACTCCTCACAACAGAGCAGTGTCTGCTTAATAAAAACAGGAATCCAAATCTAACTAAAAGTGAGATAGAGGGTTATTTAAAGGAGTATATAGGTGTAACTAACATCATATGGCTTAAGAATGGTATAGAGGGGGATGATACAGACGGTCATATTGACGACATAGCAAGATTTGTGAATCCTGAAACTGTCCTCTGTGTCTATGAAGAAGACAAGAACGATGAGAACCACCCTATACTCCATGAGAATTATGAAATACTTCTAAACTCAAAGAACAACGAAGGCAACAGATTAAATGTCATTAAATTGCCCACTCCGGGATATATCGGGGATGAAGAAGGGAGGCTGCCGGCAAGCTATGCAAACTTTTACATAGGTAATAAAGCTGTGCTGGTCCCTGTCTTTGGTCATAAGAATGATAAACGGGCTTTGGAGATTATCCAGAGACAGTTTCCGAATCGCAGGGTTATAGGGATAGACTCTTCAAACCTTGTCTATGGGCTTGGAACCATTCACTGCATAAGCCAGCAGCAGCCAAGCACAAACCGAACAAAAGAAAAAGATTAAGGAGAAATGGGGAAATTAGGGAAAAGGGGGAAATATTTTTAAAATAATTTTTTTTCCATTTCTCCTCATCTCACCCTTTCTCCTTATGTCTTTTATAATTTCCTAATTGTTCGGTTGAAAAAAACTATCTTTCTGTTAAAATGAATCAACGATGCAAATCTACAACGAATTAAATCCCCAGCAAAGAGAGGCAGTTGAGCACACAGAAGGTCCCCTCCTGATATTGGCAGGTGCAGGGTCAGGGAAGACAAAGGTCATTACCCACCGTATCTCCTATCTGATTAATAAAGGCCACGCATCTCCTGAAAATATCCTTGCCCTCACATTTACAAACAAGGCAGCAGATGAAATGAGGAACAGGGTGGAGAAGATTATCAGCTTAAACGGTTTAAACAGTTTAAGCGGTTGTTGGATCAGCACATTCCACTCTGCCTGTGTCCGGATACTCCGCAGGGATATTGATAAACTTGGATTCGGGAGAGATTTTGTCATATATGATGCGAATGACAGTCTTTCATTACTGAAAGGCTGCATGAAGGAACTCAATATATCCGATGACCTCTATCCGCCAAAATCAATAGCTGGGAGGATTAGTAATTTAAAAAATGAGCTTATAGAAAAGGTGCAAAATCCTGAAGACAGGACAGAGGAGATTATAGGAAGTATTTATGCACTTTATCAAAAGAGGTTGAAGGAAAACAACGCCCTTGATTTTGACGACCTCTTGATGAAGGCACTGTTACTGCTTGAGAGTGTACCTGATGTTTTTAAAAATTATAAAGACCGTTTCAAGTATCTGATGGTTGATGAATATCAGGATACAAATTATGCCCAGTACAGACTTGTCCAGATTTTATCGTCAGGACACAGGAATATCTGTGTCGTGGGTGATGACGACCAGTGTATCTATCAGTGGAGGGGCGCCACCATAAAAAATATTATGGAGTTTGAGAGGGATTATCCTGATACGAAGGTGGTAAAGCTTGAAGAGAACTACCGTTCCACACAGAATATTTTAGATGCTGCATGGGCTGTTGTCAGCAGAAATCTTTATAGAAAAGAAAAGAAACTCTGGACTAAAAAGAGCGGCGGGGAAAAGATATTTTACCATCGCGCCTCAAGTGAAATTGATGAGGCGGATTTTATTACATCAAAGATAAAAGAACTTTGCCGGGAGGGCAGAATTTTATATAGTGATGTTGCTATATTTTACAGGACAAATGCCCAGTCAAGGGTTTTAGAAGACTCTCTCAGGAGGGTGGGCATACCATACAAAATCTACGGCGGGTTGAAATTTTTTGAGAGGAAAGAGGTAAAGGATATACTATGCTATCTCAGGATAGCTATAAATCCCGGCGATTCCATCAGCTTGAAGAGGATAGTTAATGTTCCTGTGCGGGGGATAGGAAATGCAACTGTTGAAAAGATTCTTGATTATGCAAAGTCTAAGGGTATCAATCCTGTAGAGGTTATTAAAGAATTAGGGGTTCAAGGGTTCAAGGGTTCAAGGGGGCAGGGAATAGAGGCTTTTTATAATATCATAAAGAAACTTGAGGCCATTGTTATGACTGATAATGTTTCTATGGTGATTGAAAAGACGCTTGAGATAAGCGGCTATCTGGAGGCACTGAAGAATGAGAAGACTGATGAGGCAGAGGATAGAATAGAAAACTTAAAAGAGTTGATTACTGCTGCAAAGGAGTATGAAGAGTGGACGGGGGATAAGAGTATTGCAGGATTCCTTGACCGGGCTGCCCTAATTTCAGATGCCGATGCCGTCTCTGATACGAGCGGTTCTGTATCGTTAATGACACTCCATATATCAAAGGGGCTTGAGTTTCCTGCTGTCTTTATAACAGGTTTGGAAGGGCGTATATTCCCGCATATAAAATCCATAGGCAGCGAGAAGGAGATGGAAGAGGAGAGGAGGCTCTGTTATGTGGGGATAACCAGAGCTAAGGAGAGGCTCTTTCTTACAAATGCAGAGAGGAGAAGAATATACGGACAGGAGATGTACAATCCCCCCTCGGAGTTTATAGATGATATTCCAGGAGAATTAATAAGAAAGTGGCCAGTGGTCAGTGATCAGTGGTCAAAAGGCAGAAACAAAATGCTTCAGGCTCATGACCCAGTCTGTACTACTCATCACTCATCACTCACCACTCATCACTTGCCTTTTGCCGTTGGTTCAAAAATCACACATCCTCAATTTGGCAGTGGGGTTGTTCTGCAAAAGGAGGGTTCGGGAGAAAATGAAAAACTTACAATCTTTTTCAGAAATGCAGGTAAAAAGAAACTTGCTTTAAAATATACGCATTTAAAGTCTGTATGAACAAAAACTTAATGAAACCACAGATGGACACGGATAAACACAGATAAAAACTTTTTTTCTTTATTCTATCAGTGTTCATCTGTGTTTACCTGTGGTTAATTTTATAATTTCCATACATCAAGAAATAAGAAAAAATCTTGCCTCTTACATCTTGTTTTTTGAATCATGCCTTTTGAAGCTCCTCCAGCACCTGCTGGGCTGCGGATTGCTCCGCCTCTTTTTTTGTCTTTCCCCTGCCGATGCCGAACACCTCGCCATCAATCATAACCTCGACCTCGAATATTTTTTCATGCGGCGGTCCAAACTCCATGGCTACTCTATATTGAGGGATTGAATACTGCCTGTTCTGGATAAACTCCTGAAGATCGCTTTTAAAATCTCTGTGAAGCTGGTAGCCGGCAACCTTATCAATCTTGTCGTTCAATATGGCGATAAGCACATCAAAGGTCTCTTTATACCCGCTGTCAAGATATATCGCTGCTATTACCGCCTCAAAGGCATTGGCGAGGAGTGAGCTTTTATCCCTTCCCCCTGTCATCTCCTCCCCTTTGCCGAGAAGGAGAAATCTTCCGAGATCCATTTCCCTTGCCATGAGGGAGAGATTTACCTCGCTCACCACAGCAGCCCTTATCTTTGTAAGATCGCCCTCTGAATAGTCTGTAAACCTGTTTATGGAATAATCGCTGACTACAAGGCTCAGGACAGCATCGCCTAAAAACTCCAATCTCTCGTTGTCCTGCAGATTCTCGCTGATATTTTCATTTACATAGGACTTGTGGGTAAGGGACTGGTTGAAGATATTTATATCCTTGAATTTGTAGTTGAACTTTTCCTGAAGGACCTCTAATTCTTTGAGCCTGTCTTCGGAAATCATAATAAGAAATGCAATGAAGAGTGAAAAATGAAGAATGAAGAATTAAAGGATTTTTAATTCTTAACTCTTAACTCTTAACTTTCTTAAATATTATTGCAGCGTTTGTCCCCCCGAAACCAAAGGAGTTGGACATTGCTGTTTTCACATCTGCCTTTCTATGCTTGTTCGGCACATAATCCAGATCACACTCAGGGTCAGGTGTTTCGTAATTAATAGTCGGAGGTAATATGCCCCTATCTATTGCCAGTATCGAAAATATCGCCTCAACGCCG
>JACRGN010000089.1 GCA_016234205.1 Nitrospinota bacterium
CAGATTACAGCAAAAGATATAGAGGCTCTTGTCCGTGAGGCACAGAAATATCCATTTGCATCTGTATGTATCCCGCCTTGCCATGTCAGAAAGGCTGCTGAAATACTGAAAGGTAGTCATACAAAGGTTGGAACTGTTATTGGCTTCCCCTTGGGTTATCAAACAACCTCTGTAAAACTTTATGAAGCCCGTGAGGCTGTAGAGGCAGGTGCAAAGGAGATTGACATGGTAATGAATATATCTGCCTTTAAGTCAGGTGAGCTTGCGAAAGTGGAGGACGAGATTTCTGAAATAGTATCAGCCCTGCCAAAGATAGTAGTAAAGGTAATTATAGAGACCTGTTATCTGACTGATGAAGAAAAGGTAAAAGCCTGTGAACTGGCAATAAAGAGTAAGGCTGATTTTGTCAAGACATCCACAGGCTTTGGTCCTGGTGGTGCAACAATAGATGATGTCAAATTGCTTGTAAAGACTGCTAAAGGAAGGATAAAGGTAAAGGCATCAGGTGGCATAAAAAACCTTGATGATACATTAAAGATGATAGATGCCGGGGCTGATAGGATAGGAACGAGTGCAGGTATGGAAATTGTGGAGGAGTTTTTAAAGAATGCAAAGGATAAATAAGATTATACTTGCTAATAGAGATTGCTTCGCCCTGAACTTGTTTCAGGGCTCGCAATGACAATATTATTTCAGAATGAGAGATGTGTCCAGAGTCCTACAGCGTAATATTTATCAGCCAATTCACCGTTAAGATTAAGCCTTAATGCAAGAATGTTTATATCAAATCCCCCGATATACCTCACATAAGAATCACCTGCAGTATCCGAACCTGACCCTGTAATGCTTATACTCTGGCTCTGGGAACTGCCGCCTCCTGTCAGGGAGAGTGTACCTGCTGTGGTAATACTCGTATCAACATTGCCTGAATTTTTATTAATACCAATTCCCAGATACGGCGTTATAAACAGAAATTTTTTACTTACTATAGCCTTAGCCCCAATTGACTGGGTTGACCACTTAATCTCTCCTGTTGTCCTGGAATCTACAGCCTGTGTATATGAAATACCCGAATAGGTCTCTGAGGTGGTCTCTGTATAGGTCTGAGAGCTGTCTATCTTTCCAGAGGCAATATCATATGTCAGGCTTAAGGCAACAGCAGGGACGGCAACACCTGTTATCCCCTTTCCAAAGAACTGCCTCCTCAACTCAAATCCATAAACTGTGTTGCTTGCATTAAAAGATGCCTGCCCCTCGTCTAATTTAAAAGAGAAGCCGCCGTATTTTAAGCCGAGGTCTAAATCCCACGGCAGACCAAGTTTACCCTGAACCAATATTCCCGGCACTCCTACAGTCCCTTTGTAGTCAACACTGGCAGTCTTAATAGTTCGGGTTGGCAAGGCACGTAGTTTACCAGTATCCACATTCCAGACATCGGCATTAACACCAATTCCTATTTCAAAACTCCCGATGCCATGCACATCTGCCGGACGGTTTGCCCCTCCTACTGCACTATAGGCTATACCCTCAGAAAATTCCTGACTTGTCCAGTTGCTAATCAAACCGTAGTCATAGGCAACATCATTCTTTGCAGTATCTATGTCCTGAGTTATTGCCGCAAAGGCATCATTTGATAAAATAGAAATCAGGCAGACTATAGCGGGTATTAAATATTTTCTCATAATAAAATTTCCTTTCTTTGTATATGAGTTTTAAAAATGGGGTGAGCGAAGGGACTTGAACCCTCAACCACTGGAGCCACAGTCCAGTGCTCTAACCAGTTGAGCTACGCTCACCATTGATTTAAGCTAATTTATCCAATTTTAGCCTCTCTGTCAAGTTCAGAGTCGCTTATTATTTTTATAAGTCTTGACTATAATGCCCTCATTCTAATAGACTTCTGTTATGAATATTTTTCTCTTTCTGGCGAGGAGATTTATTGCAGGGGAGACCTTTGAACAGGCAAAAGAGGCTGTAAAGAGGTTGAATGACAGGGGATTTCTCGTCACGATAGATATTTTGGGTGAGAGTGTTACAAATAAAGAACAGGCTGAGAAGGCGAGGGATTCCTATATTGAACTATTGAAAAATATAAATACACTTGGACTAAATTCCAATATCTCTCTAAAACTTACACAGATGGGGCTTAACATTGATGATTCATACTGCTATGAAAATGTTGTGAAGATTGCAAAGACAGCAGTTGAATATAAAAATTTTATCAGAATAGATATGGAGGGTTCCAGATATACTCAGAAGACTATTGATACCTTTAAAAAGGTTCTAAGAGTTTATCCTCAAAATATAGGGATGGTAATCCAATCGTATCTCTATCGCAGTAAAGAAGATATAATTTGTGCAATAGAAAATCGGCACTGCATAAGACTATGTAAAGGGGCATATAAAGAGCCTCCAGATATTGCCTTTCCTGATAAAAGGGATGTTAATAAAAACTTTGAAGGAATGGCTAAGGACTTGCTTTTAAAGGGGAATTATCCTGCAATTGCAACTCATGATGAAAGATTGATAAATATTGCAAAATCCTATGCAAAAGAAAATAACATACCCAAAGGCAGGTTTGAATTCCAGATGCTCTACGGCATAAGGAGAGACCTTCAGGAAAGATTAATTACTGAGGGATATAAAGTCAGAATCTATGTCCCATACGGGGCATACTGGATGCCATATACAATAAGAAGAATAAGGGAGAGGAAGGAGAATCTCTGGTTTGTGCTAAAAAATATATTCAGGGGATAGGAAAGATACTATTAACCACAGATGAACACAGCATGGCAATGCAACAACCAAAAAACTGTAAAAGCAACCACAGATGGACGCAGATGAACACAGATAGAAAAAGATTTTTTAAGTTTTTATCTGCGTTTATCTGTGTGTATCTGTGGTTTCAAATTATTTTTTTGCTTTTTCCATTGTCTGCAGTTGAAGGATTTGCAGATGACGGGGATAGTAAACTTGCAATACCATTTAAGTCTATTCCTGCAAAGTATAGAGATATACTTCAAAAGATTATCAATAAAGAAAATATATTCCTTAAATGGAGAGACGAAGATATTGAAACCAGCACTGCTATCTTCAATTATCTCCTTGACAGACCAGTCCTGACATCAACAATTTTGACTGAGCTTGGTATTGCCAGCTATCAAATTGAAAAGGATGATGGCCTTTTTAAATATGATGATGGTCATGGTCTTACAGGCGACTTAAAGATAGCCTATAAAAAAATCGGAGAAAAGATATATCACGGAAATTATATTTATACAACAGGTGTTGGAGTGCCGGTAAGGTTATCAGGGGAGTGGGTATTAATATTAAAATATAAAGAGAAGATTCAGTTATTAGAAATTGATATAGACCTCTATTTGACTATAGGGGATGAAGGTATTGGCAGGATAGCAAAAGACCTCCCCTTTATCTTGAAATCTATTATGACTGAAAAAGTAAATTCTTATATAGAGTCAGTCAGGGAAATATCCGAGATGATTCAAAGTGACCCAGATGATGTGTATGACAGGCTAAAAGAGAGTGGCGAAATAAAAGATAGAGATTTAAGGGAATTTAAGAAAATAATTTTAAGCAATAATTAGGCAATATCCTTAAATTTTTTGACTTTCATTAAGGGATACTATAGAATGTGTATCTAAATTATTAACTATGAATGAGGAGGGAAAATGGACACGAAGAAGAAGATATACCTTCAATATGCTGCCATCTTCATTTTCACTATGCTATTTGGCGCCATACTATTTATAATCAAGACATCGGATATATGGCGCAGCAGTTTACCTAAATATGAATACTCAACAATCCTGCCGAAGGAACTTCTTGAGATGATGAATCAGAATAAGGAACTTATTATTATTGATACAAGGATTAAGGAATATTTCAAGAAAGGGCATATCAAGGGCGCTGCAAACCTTCCCTATACAAGCATGAAGACAATGACCAAGTTGCTGAAAAACGAGATGTCAAAGGATATAGTCATTTATTCAGAGGATGGTGAAAGGTCAAAAAAAATCTGTGAAATATTAACAAATCTTGGCTTCAGCAAAATCAAGAACCTCCACGGCGGGATAAAGAACTGGATAGATTCGGGCGGGGAGATTGTCTTATTGGAATAGATTTATTACGGTAACCTTTCCTATCCTTGCTTCAATCTCCTTTTCATAGGTATAATCAAAACCCTCCTCCCTTTTTGAATCTCTGATCCTGACCTTGACATGATGTATGCCGGGCAAAATAGGTATCTCCTCATAGGCAAATGCAGGGGTATCGTTCTTTAGCCCCGCTGGATAATATGTCTTCGCTAACATTATCTTACCATTTATCTCAATTTCTACATAAGCAGGGAGCCTCTCCCGCTTCCCCACCATCCTCATTTTGGGAAAAGGGGAGTTTGTCCTCCTCATGTGTCTGAGCATATCTTCTGTCTCTTTTTCAGTCAATTCCCTCTGCTCCGTTTTATGCCTGCCTGGATGTTTGAAGGCAAACTTTATTAATGACATATCCTTATCGTAAAAGGGATATTTGGGCATCTCTGATAAAAATAGGATACTGAATACAGATAAAATAATTATAGAAGAAATTACCGCCCCCCTTTTAAAGATGCCTTTTTTAGCTTCAACAGTGTCATACCGAACCCTGAAAGTGTCATGCTGAACTTGTTTCAGCATCTCTTCAGGGCGGGCTTGTTTCGGCATCTCTTTTAGACCCTGAAACGAGTTCAGGGGAAAGGGAGGAATCTCAGAGATTGCTTCAGTCGCTTCGCTTCTTCGCAATGACATCTCAAAAAGGTTTATCTCTCCTCTGAGTCTATCTGTATGTATAGAAGAGAGCCAATATTCCCTGACCCTCCTTATGTCAACATCCTTTCTTAGTATTGGAGTCCTTTTGCCCTCAAGCCTTGACTGAAGCCATGTATTACCTTTACGATAGTGGCAATCGCCATTTACACAGCCCCAGATAAAGACACCATCTGCCCCTGAATCTAACCCATATTCAATAAATGAGGGATGAATCATGCCAATACACGGAAAAGAAATTATCCTTACATTCGCTATTTCTCTGAGGCTCTCATTAATCTGTTCTGCACTTACACTATACTCACATATCAGTCCTAAAATCTTTGGACTTTTGGTATCTGAAATTTCAGACAAAAGCCGTCCTATTTTTTCTTTAACCTGTATATCGGTTATACCATCCATCTTTATTGCATTGAAATCACATGAGCCTACACAGATGCCACAGGCAGCACATCTCTCAGCTTTTACAGCCGCTTCCATCTTGTAAGGGAGCAAATCTGTTCTCTGCTGCATATATATTGCCCCGTAAGGACAGTCTTTATTACACTGGTCACAACCTGTACAGTTTTTCAGGACAACTTGTGCAGGTGGAGGTCTGTATCTCTTAAGCCATGGCATTACAAGAAGCACAACGGTTCCACCGACAGCAATCAGCCAGAATACAGACTTTGGAAAAATTGACTTAATCGGATAGATGAAAAAAAAGAACCAGTCAAAAGGGGCAGCTACGGGCAATATAGTCAAATCAGCAGGCCTAACACTTGTGGCAGGTTTAATAATAGACATAGCAAGAAGCATAATTACGATGGAAACTGTAATAATTTTAGGAGGGACAATCACAGGACGTGAGCATCTCATAACATGGATACCTATCAGGATGAGTGTAGCGAGGGGTAAACTGAGATGCATAAAGTGAAGCAGGAAGAACAGCATACCACTGAGGGTTTCGTTGCTTATGAAAGCCAGAGATGGAGGCTCTATAAAAAGCGGGATATCGTTCAACATCTCCATCGTCTTTAAAGCAACAAGCTGTCCCCTCTCATCCCATACAAGCCAGTAACCAGTGATACCTAATATCAGGACAACAAAAAAAAGGATTACCCCGGAAACCCATGCAAGCCATCTGTAGTGCCTGTATCTGCCATTAAGATATTCGCGCAGCGTATGCAGGATGAGAAAGATTATCAATCCATCAGAGGCATATCTGTGGATACTCCTCATTATACCACCGGCATACCATTGGTCTTCGGTCAGATATTGGATCGTCTGATAAGGATTAGCGGTTCTGAAAAAGATAAACAGGTATACACCGCTTATGAATAGTATGGCAAATAGGATGGTGGATATTGCCCCGAGGTAGTAAAGCGGATTATAGGCAGGAGAGAAATATCTGTTTGCCCAATCTTCAATATGGAGGTATATCTTCTGTATTGGATTGGATCTATCAGGTTTTAATAAGGGTGCTCTCTGCTTTATAGATGCATTTTCTTTCATGGACATGGTTCTCAAATTCATCTTTAAAGTTTTTTACAGCACCCTCCACAGAGTTTATTGCCCCTTTTAAAAGATGACAGTATACCACCTGTCCCTTTAAAAAACTGCATGTATTTTCAATATTTGTAAGGTCGTTCATATCCCCATTGCCATCCTCAATTTTCTGGAGGAGTCTGAAGAGCTTAACTGTCCCCATCTGGCACGGCGGGCATTGTCCGCAGGACTCTTCCATAAAGAATCGTGAAAATCCAAGGAGAGTATCAGCAATGCATGTGCTGTCGCCTAAAATAATTACACCAGCTGAGCCAAGCCCTGAACCAATTCCTTTAAGTGAATCAAAATCCAGCAGGGTATCAAGCTGTGCCTCTGTAACAGGTGAATTTGAAGGGCCGCCAGGAAATGCTGCCTTAAAGACCATTCCGTTTTTTAGCCCCTTACCGTAATTATAGATAAGCTCTCTGAGAGAAGTCCCCGGTGACAATTCATATATGCCGGGATTTTTTACATCTCCGGTAAGGGTAAAGATAAAAGTTCCGGGACTTTTTGGAGAACCGATTTTTGAAAACCAATCTCCTCCATTTGAAATGATATGTGGTATATTTGACAGGGTTTCAGTATTATTTACAAGTGTCGGCATTCCATAAAGCCCTCTGTTGGCAGGATAATAAGGGGGCTTCTGCCATGGTTTTGCAGGTCTTCCCTCTATTACCTCCATCATGGCAGTCTCTTCGCCTGCAACATATTTATCAGGGCAC
>JACRGN010000091.1 GCA_016234205.1 Nitrospinota bacterium
AATCAAAGAGAAGAGCTTCTGCCAGCGAGGTCTTGCCTGCTCCGCCGTGGGCAACAATGCCGATATTCCTTATATTCTCGATTTTATACTCTTTCATATACCCCTCCATTAAAAATAAGGTTGAAGTTAAGGTTAAGGCTAAGATAAATCCAAATCTCGGCTTCAACCTTTTGTTTATTTATAACAGGTATTTTTTCCCCTAATATATATTACATGACTGAATATTTCAATATAAAACTCGCCTCAGGAATTTACTCCACAATTTACTCCACAATTGCTGTTGACAATTAAGATAAATAATTTTAATATTTAATCCAAAAATAACCTTTCTGGACAGCCGAGACGGCTGTCCTACCGGTAGGTCAGGCGTCTCTCCTGACAAATTTTCATGCCTCTTTGTGAGCCGCCTGCCCTCGAATGCTTCTATCGGGGGAAGGCTCATGTGTGTTTCATATGAATATGATTATAGAACAGGCAAAAAAGGTTCTTTTGATCGAGAGCAAGGCAGTAGCATCGCTTGTTGACCGCATTGACGATAATTTTGTGCAGGCAGTTGAGCTCATTTATAAATGCAGCAGCAGAGTAGTTGTTACTGGAATGGGAAAATCCGGGATAATTGGCAAAAAGATTGCATCCACACTGGCAAGTATTGGAACTCCTGCACTATTTCTCCATCCTGCTGAAGGTATTCACGGCGATTTGGGGATGGTAACGAGAGGCGATGTGATTATCTGTTTATCTAACAGCGGTGAGACAGAAGAGGTATTAAAACTCCTCCCTGTCATAAAAAGATTCAATGTAAGACTCATTGTTATAACAGGCAATATCAATTCAACCCTTGCAAAGAACAGTGATGTGGTTCTGGATGCCTCTGTTGATGAGGAGGCATGCCCGTGGGATATTGTCCCTACTGCCAGCACAACAGCCTCCCTTGCAATGGGAGATGCCCTTGCCATAGCCCTTCTCGATAGGAAGGGTTTTAAAAAAGAGGATTTCGCAATACTGCACCCTGGAGGCAGCCTCGGCAAAAGCCTGCTGCTTACAGTAGACGACCTCATGCACAAAGGAGACGCCCTCCCTGTTGTGAAGGAAGACACGCCGTTCAAGGATGTAATCTATGAAATATCTTCAAAGAAGTTAGGGGTTACAACCGTTGTAGATAAAAATGGCGCCCTTAAAGGGATAGTTACGGATGGCGATTTAAGGAGGCTGCTGGAAAAGAGTAAGGATATATTCGGTATTACTGCAGCGGAGATGATGACGGGAAATCCCAAGGTAATTGGTAAAAATGAGCTGGCTGCAAAGGCGCTGCAGATTATGGAGCAGCATTCTATCACCTCTCTGCTGATTGTTGATGAAAGGAACTCTCCTACAGGCATTGTTCACCTCCATGATTTATTAAAGGCAGGGGTGGTGTGAAAAAAAGTTCAAAATCATCTGGTAGCCGCAGGCTTTATGCCTGCGTAAAGAAGGCGAAGAGAATAAAGCTCTTGATACTGGATGTGGATGGTGTTCTGACTGATGGGAGGATTATTTTAGATGACAGAGGCAGGGAGTTGAAATTTTTTGATGTTAAAGATGGACACGGTATCGCCCTTGCCCACAGGGCAGGTCTTACTACTGCAATAATATCAGGCAGGAATTCTAAGGTTGTGAATATAAGGGCAAGGGAGTTGGGGATTAAGATTGTCTATCAGAATTCTCTGGACAAGCTAAAGAGCTATCAATCTATACTTAAAAAAACAGGACTTAAAGATGCAGAGGTGGCATTTATAGGGGATGACCTTATTGATATTCCCCTTTTAAAGAAGGTTGGCTTTTCCATAGCAGTTGCAGATGCCCTTCCTTATGTAAAAGATGCTGCGGATATGGTTACAGAAAAAAAGGGTGGAAGAGGTGCAGTAAGAGAGGCAATTGAGTTTATATTAGATGCTAAAGGATTGTGGAAAGAGATATACAGAAAATATGTTAGAAATTGAGCGGACTTTTGACCTTTTTAGTTCCTTTGGGATATTGAGTATTCGGACTTATACTTTTTTTATTGTTTTGTATTGATTTTTAGGTTTTGTTTCGGAAAAGACAGAAACTGTATAATAACTTGTTAGGTGTATTGGACGTAACACAATCGTGCAATAATAGACTCATGATGAGGAGGATAATCATGAATACATGGTGGACTTCTCGCAGACCGGGAACCGACGCAAGAGTCGTACTAATTCAGTTTGACCTGAAGGGACATACAGCGTGGGCTGAAAAGCAACCAACAGAACGAGACTCTGCTCAATACCGCACAGAGTTTGCGTTAGGGTTAAGGTCACTCCTCAGCTATAAGGGCTTTGACCCTCTTTACTGGTTGGGCGATGGAGGAGTTTTTGCCCTTGACTATAATGGGAAGTCGGAAGAAGCAGATGCGGCTATTGCTGTGGCCGATAGCTCATTTGAATACTTCAAGCGATTTCAAGAATTTACCCCAGGAGCTAAAGAGCTTTCCTTGCGAGCTACTGCTACTCTTGTAGAAGTAATACTTCATCCCGAGGCGAGTCACTGGTACGGGATATGGTTGAACAACTTCCTGAAGTATGAGCGCGAAATGGGTTTAGCTGATGCTTTCGTGATTACTGGTCAGTTGTATCAAAAGATCGATGATGAAAAGCGTAAACGTTTTCCAAAATCACGGCTGGTGGTTCTCCCAAACAAAAATAGTGTCACCCTTTATACTGACACTATGCACCAAGCCAAACCGGAAACCGAATCGGAAAAGCGATTCATGCTCTGGTTGCAGAAGTATAAAAACAAGATGCCTTCTGCGGATAAACCAATAATTGGCCGAAGAGAGCGAGATGTGGTTATCGGTGAGGCAGTCGTCGTGAATACGGCACCTAATGAATCCGGCTACTCCCAAACTATCCTTACGGAAACTGAGTTTGATTGGTCCACGTTTCATGAAGATATAATAAAAGTGGATGGTAAATGGAATCTTACAGTCGAGAAAAGCAAATCCGAACCTGGTATCAAAGCGGCTCCCCTACGCGTCACAGTTCCTACGACAGAAAGTTCTTCACTGGTAATCGAGTATGCAAAGGTGAACTATGGTATTGCTCAACCGTTTCACAAGCTGCTCCTGAAAAGGCCGGATCTACGAGAACGGTTCGGGTTGTCAGCTTTCAAGTTTCAATATAGCGAAGGGCGATTGATACCCGGAATTCTTGGGGTTCACGCTGTAGTCTTATTAGATAGCGAAAGTATCTCTCAACAAGAATATGGTGTTCGTTATCTTTTACTGGCCCATCGCGTTTACCGTCAGGATGGTTATTTTAGTGATGTGTGGTCAGCTTCATTTGAAGAACAATTCAGTCCGGTGGAGAGCAATTGGGGTGGGCGACATCGGGAAGCTGATGTCAATCTGCACAATACAGTTGCTCGGGGGCTGAAGGAGGAATTTTTTACTGATCAGTTTGATATATCGGCTTCCTCTATCAAGCTTCCAGCAATTTTTATTGATGGTGATCTCCTAAATTTACAAATGATGGCAGTTGTGAGCTTGCCAAGCACTCCCTTTTCAAAAGTAAAGGCATTATGGCCTAATGCTGAGGATTCGCAAGAACATGACGCTTTAGCAGTTTTGCCTCTTAAGAGTGATACCCTCTGGAAGGCAATGACAGCAAAAGGCCCTGAAGGGCTCATGGAATTATATTCGGGGTCAGATCCAGAAGGACATTCTAAGCATGTGTGGCATCCGACAAGTAAAGCGAGAATCGCGTGTTGTTTATGGATGTTGGAAGAGGGGCTTCTATAATTTATACGTGAATAAATCCCAATATGCCATACTAAAGAGCCGCGCCTAACCCTGCAATGCAACCGACACGCTGCGCTTCGCTCAGGGAGAATGCGGAGTTAAGCCCCTACGGGGCTACGGCTTAACTCTGCATTATATGGTATAATAAAAATATATTAAAGAAAAGAATAGGAGTGGATGTGGAATCTCCTGAAGAATTTTCAATTGAATGGACCGACTATATGAAGTATAGAGCAAAATCAAGAGGATTTGAACTCTCAAAGATTGAAAATATATTACGGCATTCTGGAGAGAGGTGCTTTGATACCACAACTCACCGCTTAATTGCAATAGGCAAACATGATGACAGACTGGTCATGATTCCATATGAGAAGCATGGAAACAAAATAACGCCAGTCACAATTCATGCAACTACACGTCAGCAAATTAATTTCAGATTTAAAATTGGGAGGTTTAAATATGGATAAAACAAAAATGACATATTTTGAAGATGAAGATATTTTGCACATAGTTATTTCTGAAGGGAAAGAATCAGATAGTATTGAGTTAAGTCCGAATATTACGGCAGAATTAAATGAAAGCGGTGAATTAATCGGTATAGAGATATTAGAGGCAAGTTCTTTTCTTCGTGATTCTATATTAGAAACGACACAGGCAAAAATATTAAAATTAAAGACCTCGCATAACAATCAAATCCAGCGGACGGGGTAAAACCCCGCTGCTGATTTAGTTCAAGCATTAAGTGTAAAAAACATGCTTATAATATAGTATCCGCACTTATGTTTAAGCCTCTAAATCCCTTATAAATTTTTCATCAAGTATCACAGCTTCTCTTCCTATTCCACTAAAACATTCCATTAGATTTTATTGTAGATGTGGCTGATTTACTGACTGAATTAAAGAAAAAATATAAATTATGCCTGATTTTATTTGGTATTTCCCATTGACAACTATTTTTTGCGGGCTTATATTACACACATAAAAGTAATTTCCTGCCATTAAACTGCTGGAGGTTTACTATGAAAGCCTCTGACCTGCTTGTCAAGTGTCTTGAAAATGAAGGTGTGAAATATATCTTTGGGGTTACGGGAGAGGAGATTAT
>JACRGN010000093.1 GCA_016234205.1 Nitrospinota bacterium
AAACAGGCTTTAGTAGAGTAGTTAAATGGTTGAGTAGTTAAACAACTCAACTCCAGTGTTTCTGTGATTTCAGCGCCTTCAGTGGTTTATATTTTTTATAATTTCCTGTGCATTGAAAAATCAGCAATTAACAATGAAGGAAAGAGTTAATTTTAAAATGCTAATTGGTAATTTTACATTTTGCATTGAGCTTAAGTATTTTAGTCAGTGAGGCAGTTGCGAAATTTGTGAAGGCTTGACAGATGAGGATTTGCAGGCAGGCACAAAAATATTTTACCCCAGAGGAATGCTGTAAAATCAGGCTTTTTAGTTATCCATTACGGTAAGAACAGAAAATTCACCCCATAGAAAAAAATAGGTGTAACCAACCTAAAAACCCTTTATAATAAAGGGGAGATAAAAATTAAAGGAGGGGACACCCTATGGCAATTATACCACAAAAAAATCTATTTAGCTGGAAGGTAGAAGCGAGTTCGGATTTAGAGAGGCTCTCGCTTGTGTTTGAAGTGATAGGAGACGAGAGGTTAATGCAGGTATTAGAGAAGAAGCGAAAAGGAAAGAGGGATGATTATCCAATAAGGGCGGTATGGAATTCGATATTAGCAGGGATAGTATATCAGCATAATAGCATAGAGTCATTAAGGCGTGAGTTCTTGCGAAATGGGGAGTTAAGGGAGCTATGCGGATTTAATCCGAATTCAGGGGATAAGGCAGTTCCACCGAAATGGGTATACACACGGTTTTTAAAGGGATTGATAAAAGAGCAAGTTGAGATAGACAGGATATTTGACAATCTGCTAAACGAATTAAAGGTGCTATTACCAGATTTAGGGAAGCATTTAGCCATAGATAGCAAGGCTATAAAGAGTTATGCAGTAGGGAAGAAGGAATCAGAAGATAGCAGTGATAAAGAAGCGGATTGTGGAGTAAAGACCTATAGAGGTAAGAGGGAAGACGGCAGTTTGTGGGAGAAGGTAAAGAGCTGGTTTGGGTATAAAGTGCACCTGATAGTAGATACGAAATATGAATTACCCTTGGGGTATGAAGTAACGAAGGCATCGGTATCGGATACTACGAGATTGCTTCCTATGATAGAAGGGCTTAACAATAAACATCCAGAGATAATAGAGGTGGCTAAAGATATGGCTGCTGACAAAGGGTATGCCCCTGATTGAAGCTGTCAGGGGCGTGAACTATACGACAGATACGGTATAAAGCCTGTAATAGATATTCGTGAGAGTTGGAAAGATGAGAAGGAGTCTTTAGATTAAGACCCGTCCCTTATACGAAGATAAAGCAGATGCGATAGTATACGATAATAAAGGCAGAGTATATTGCCACTGCGTGATAGGGGATAATTTAGAGAAGGACTATGCGTCTATGTCATATATGGGATTTGAATCAGATAGAAGGACATTAAAATATCATTGTCCTGCTGCTGCATATGGGATAACCTGTCAGAATAGAGGTAGATGTGGCGAAGGTAACTATGGAGAATATGGCAGGGTGGTTCGTATTCCGATAGAGAAGGATAGGAGGATGTGGACACCGATAGCCAGAAGCAGCTATGCCTTTGAGCGGATATATAAAGGCAGGACAGCGGTAGAGAGGGTTAACAGTCGTATAGATAATGTATTTGGATTTGAATTTCATTACATCAGGGGCAAGGCTAAAATGACATTGCGAATGAGTCTTGCTTTGATAGTGATGTTAGCTATGGCGGTGGGGAGGATAAAAAGGAATCGGGAAGAAGATATGCGATCCCTTGTGCTGCCGGTAGCAGCCTGAGGTTAAGGCAAAAAAAAGAATAAAAAATAGACCGAAAGGGAGAGGTGCGTTCAAAAAAGGTATTCTTGCGCTTGCTTAAGGCTTAAGGCTAAAGGCTGAAGGTATTTTTTAAAAAAGGTATTTTTTAAAAATGGATAAGAAAAAACAATTATCACCTGAGTTTTAGTTCCCTTCCATACCCTGTTTTTATTCCTGAGGAGTGTGTTTTTTCTTAAAATGTGCTATTTCGCAACTATCTTTACTTGACAAAAAGTAGGACTATTTGTAAACTTAAACCATGCTAATAGAAAGAGACATTTTTTTAAAATCAAGCCGTATGTGGATTCTCGGAAGGCTATTGTCGTAACGGGAATGCGGAGAGTGGGTAAAACAACCCTCCTTCGTCAAATTATGGAAGAAATAAACCCGGAAAACAAAATTTTTCTGGACATGGAGAATCCTGCCAACCGTAAATATTTTGAAGGTGAGAATTACGAAAATATACTGAACAATCTGAGATTCTTAGGCATGGATACAGGCAAGAAAGGTTATGTTTTTCTGGATGAGATTCAATTTGTGAAAAATATTCCTTCGGTGGTCAAATATCTTTTTGACCATTACGAGATTAAATTTTTTATGAGCGGCTCA
>JACRGN010000095.1 GCA_016234205.1 Nitrospinota bacterium
AAAGAAATATCCCTGCTGATTTCTGTTGTGATTTGCGGGCAGGCATTTGTTTGGTATAATGGTTAAACAAATTACTCCTCCCGAGTGAGGTTGTGATTTGCGGGCAGGCATTTGTTTGGTATAATTCATTCTTAATATTAATCGAATTATAGGAGTTGTGATTTGCGGGCAGGCATTTGTTTGGTATAATGGGAACTTGAGAAAATCCAACTCAAGCTAAGTTGTGATTTGCGGGCAGGCATTTGTTTGGTATAATAAGAAGAGGCAATAGAGCAGAAGTAATAAGTTGTGATTTGCGGGCAGGCATTTGTTTGGTATAATAAAAATTAGTAGACTCAACGAAAATGAGTTGTGATTTGCGGGCAGGCATTTGTTTGGTATAATTGAAATAGAGGATGAGCTATCAGACTTTGAGTTGTGATTTGCGGGCAGGCATTTGTTTGGTATAATTCCATCTGCTGTAACATCTTGTTTTGCTAAGTAAAAATGCCTGAACAGTTCAGAAAAAACTGAGTTGTTCAGGCGTTTTTTCTGTAGATTTGCGCATTTTTCCATAAAAAACCTTCATCCTCTCAAATTGTTTATCTGTAATTTTTAAAAGCCTTACTTCTCCGTCTTCCGGAAGAAATGCCTTTACCCGCCTTTCATGAACAACTGCATTTTCTTCACTCGGGCAATGACGGGCATAAACGGAAAATTGCAGCATAACAAATCCGTCGCTCAGTAATGCCTTGCGGAAATTGGTATAGGCTTTCCTTGCCTCTTTTGTATCTACGGGTAAATCGAACATAGTGATTACCCACATACTGCGGAATCCCCCGAATATCATAACTCAGGAATCTCCACCCCTTGAGCCTCACCGCTTATAACTCTTTTTATGCTTGCTGCATAGTGATGTAATGCGACCATGAGCGGAAGCCTTTGATTATTTATACTGCAATCCTGACTCAAAACTTTCAGCAATTCCTTTTTGTTATCGGGGGTAAGTTCAGGTTCAACTGTTTGCGTTTTATGAATTTCATAGACTTTAATATCAACAGCAGGTCTCAGCGGCTCTACGAGGTCATCAGCAAGGCAGAGACTGTTATACTGGTTATGATGATGCAGTCCCAGAGAAGGATGTAAGCCTGAGCCTACAATGGCTCTTGCCACTGCAGCACGGATAACTGCATACCCATAATTGAGAAAGCTGTTGATACCCGGTATATTTTTATCCCGCCTGAAAGCTGGACCAAATAGTTTTTGCCAGTAGATTCGTGCTGCCTGTGCCTCTATGTTTTCAGGGTCGCCGCTCTTTACTCTTTCTATATACAGGGGGAGAGGGTTATTGTCCTGTGTTGCCTGTAAAAGGACTTTTGCCTGTTCACGAATTTTTGCCTGAACAATCGTCTTCCATAACCGTTTGCGTGTAGGCTCAGTGATTTGAACCTGCTCTGCTATTGTTTTTGTGTGAAGATTGTTACCCTCAAGGGGCAAAAGAATTGTTGTAGGCAGATGTTTTCCGTTACAGAAGATGACCGAAACATTATTTTCCGAACAGGCTGTAATAAGCCCTTGAGTGTAGGTAATGGCAAGATGGTCTAAAATGAGGACACCTATATCCTCAACAGGAACAGTAACGGGCTCCATTCCTTCGCGGTCAATAACCATCTGCCGGTTTTTCAACGACAGCCGTGCAGGATTGCTGACTTCAATAATTCTTTTAATCATTTTTCAATAATATATCTTCCTAAAGCATCTATCATTATTTTCTTGCATCTAATAGTATTCGGAGTTTTTCTAATTACGCCATAGTTATCGGTATCTTTTGTAGCCGTTACTGAATGATGGCGAAAAACAATACTGATTCCAGAGTCTGTTTGAGACATTTTCTGCACGCGATAGATAGGTAATCCTAATAATTGATGCCCCTTTTCCTGCCACTCTGGATCATCGGTATCCCATTGCACCATATCATGTGAGCATAAAAACATCTCAAACTCCCATTCTAACGGATTAAATTCAGGATATTCAGTCTTGATAATAGGCGATTTTCTCACACGGGATGCTGCTTCCATCATGCTTACAATCCGCCCTTTTCTTTCGCCGGTTTCTTTGTGTTTGAATATAACCACATGGTGATTGCTTCCCAACTCAAAAAATTGATTTTGTCCTTTGCCGATACGCCTGATTGAGGAAGGGCTGAATGTTGTTGCAACCCTTACTGTTTTAATCGGATGAGGAGATTTTTTCGGGTTTTTCTTGTTCGGAACAACAGGCGGATTTTCTTCTGCCTTTTTAGGGTTATTGCCCGGGACATTAAGCCATTCAGATAAGATATTTCGGACAGCCTCATCAATAATCCATGTTTTTTTACCAGTATCGTTTGCAATATATGACAAGGCATCTTTTAGAGGTTTCCTCTTCACATAACAGCGATGGGCAATCTTGACCTTTTCAAGAGGCGAACCATTACTCAATATGGGCAATGTATTTTTTCCACTTTTTCCATCTTTTCTACTTGCCTCCCACCATGACTGCACAAGTTCTCTCTCTTTTTCTTTAAAAATCCAAGTTTCGGCATCAGGCAATTTAGGGTTTGTGTGGATAATATAAGGTTTAAGTTTTTTAACTTCAACTTCCTCAAGATAATACGATGCGCCAAAAGGCATTTCTTTATGCAGCCCTCCGCTTATCTTCCGGTTTGTGGCATGAGATACAACAGATTTTGTTAGCGCACCTTTGACATCTTTACGCAGATTATTCCAATAGCAAATCTTTTCAAGTTTTTCTTCGGGCTTTTTGCCGATCATCTCATAATATTGGTAGCGTTTGGTAAGCTCATCAAACAATTTCTTATCGGTTAATGCCGTAACAAGCGCATCTATGGCATGATGGCGGTGGTCGTTGCGTTCTTTTTTTATCCCTGTTTTTTTATCCTGCTCGTTATTTCCTTGTGTATCATCGTCATCATGCTCTGTATCACCTCTTGAAACAGAGGACTTTTTTGGCAGTATGTTATTCAGTCCTAAAAACCTTCTGACTGCTGCTGTGGCTTGACCTGTTGAGACCTGCACAGGAATGCCCAATTGCTCCAGATAGATTTTAACTGCAACGGAGATGTATCTGGTGTCGTTCAGTTGGGCTGATACAAAACCCTTTCCATCAAAGTTTATCTCTTTGATTTTGGCAAGTTTTCGTGGACTAAATTTCTTTTCAAGACGCAGCAGTATATCATCATACTTATCAGTTCTACCCCATGCTTCATAAGGTGTCCGCTGCCCTTTTTCCTGATTTTCAGAGGCAAGGCAAAGCACCTTGTTTGCAAATGAATCGTCATGAGAACGGCTTAACGGAAAAATATGGTCTACTTCAACCTCGCCAGAAAACAGCATGGCTTGAGAAATTACTTTGCCGCTATAAGGGCATTGATGGTTAATCTCGCCCAGTTCTTGCCAGAGTTTGTATTTGAGAATATCATCAGGGCTTCTACGATATTCAGGATGTTGTTTTGCCCACTCTAAAATCTCTCTTTCAGCATTCTCGTTCAGCCTCTGATTTTCTCTCTGCTGTTCCTGGATTTTTTTCCGATGGTCTTTTGATGACTTTAAATCCCTTGCCAATTCTATACGGATTATCTGCGGTCTGCCGTAAATTTTAAATATACTATTCACCACGCGTCGTGTTTCAAATAACGCCTTCTGCACGATTGGATTTGCAACATTAGGAGGTGAGGGGAGACTCGCCTGTTGTTTAACTGTGATTTGGTCTTTTCTCAAATATCCAGCCTTTTGACAGGCATCATGATAATTCATCCCCTCTCTCATAAAAGGCAAAAGTTTATTGATGACTTTAAGACAATGCTTAACATATCCCGCTTCCAGTTCCAAAGTGGCAAGTGCATAAGCATCCTCTCTGCTGAATCTCCACGGATTATTTTCACGGTTATGCTCATTGATGAGACGGCTGAATAATGCCCTTTTATCATGTATAGTGAGGATGTCGGTTATTAAAGCCTGTTTCTGTTCAAGGCTAAATTTGTTCCAATGATTTGGAATTATTTTATAGAAGGCAATATCTGTTCTATTGCCTGAAATCCCATTTTTAGATGTCTCTTGCAGATTGAATTTAGCTTTTTTGTCCAACTCTATCGCCCTTTTGATTTCTGCCCATGTAAGTTGCCCTTTTTCGTTTAGATTGTCAGGATTATTGAGGGCGTCTAAAAGTTTTTGCCTTTGTTCTTGTGTTAAAGGAATGAACGGGGCATAAGGCAGTTTAACATTGAGGTCATTTATTTCCTGCAGCATCCGAAATTCCTGTGCCTCAAGCAATGCTCTGGCAGCACGTTTGCGGTTAGGCTCAAAGTTACATTTACCTACCAGATTTTTTTGAATCTTCAGTGATCGCTGATTGAAAATTGCATCCCGAACTTGAACCTTAAACCCATCTGTCAAAGGAAGGAAACCTTTCTGTTTATCCCATAAGATATTAAATTCATCCTCATACATCTTACGGTCGGCATAAAGGGTAATGTCATTTATTTTTAGTTTTGTAATGCGGCGAGGTTCGTGTTTATGCTCAAGAGAAGTTTTGTAGATGAACTCTCCCAAAGTCTTGCAATTGCCTTCCTTTATAGTTGTGTGTAACTGTCTAATTCCTGCAAGGGTCTTTTTGCGTTCATCAATCTTTTCTTTGTCTTCTCCATCAACTTCGTCATTGTCCTGTTCTTCTTGTTTGGATAATTTAATAACCTCCGGGTGTTTCATTAAATCTATGTATTTTGCCCCCCGATTGCTTCTATAACCCCTGCGTCTTAAAAGATGCATCAATACCCTGCCAAACTGATAAAGGGTAAGCGGTTTATCAGCTCCATCTGCCCGCAGCTTAAAAGGGTCTCCAATGCCATTAAAGAATTTTTCCCAACCCTTCATATCCTTCATACTTTCTGGCAGTAATCCATTTTGAATTAAGAGCTGAACAAGTTTTTCACGCCTTTCTTTATAGCGGGAAGTCAATCTTCTCGCCCCTCGTTTTTCCCTCCGTTTTTTATTTTTCGGCACACGGATATCAGCCTCTATCATCTCTTGAAAGATTCTGGCATTGAGGTCAATAATTCCAACAGGTTTTTTATTGCCATCGCATTTGACAATTGCCCAGCCTATGGAATTTGTTCCCATATCCAACCCCAGTATAAAATTGTTCATTTTCACCTCCATTTTTTTATTGACTTATTTTATGGATTTAGCTATCGTTAGCATAGATATTATACCAAACAAATGCCTGCGTTGCTTATCACAATAAGACTTCGCAGGTAAATCCCCAATGGGGATACCTATTAAGCCTCTCGTTCTCTGAATGAGGGGCTTTTTATTTTGGGGCTATTATAAAAAACCTGCATTAAACTTAATATCCCCTGTAGATTGCTACAGGTATGAGTTAGAAAATTACAAGTTAAGAGATTGTGTAAGGAACAGGATAGTCATAGAAGATTAGCTCAATATGGATGAGCTGAATTTATTTTGAATGGACAGTCTTTTAAGAAATTATTGCGATTATTTTACCTTCTCAATAAAAGACCTTGTTGCCTTTAAGGCTCCTTTTACAATATCCACATGAGTTAAAAGCCCTCTGTAATACCCTGCAATGTGAACTTCATTATAAAGTCTGTCAAATTCTCTTAAAAGTTTTCCGTTATGAATTGCTAAATGTTTTTGTAACGCTGATCTATAAGCATCAATAGATTTTGGAAGTTCTTTTGCAGTTAGCCCCTTCTTCAATAAATACTCATCAATAGCTTTCAAAATTCCCAGATAAGCAACGCCAAAAGCAGACTTAACATACTTATCATCAGCATAGCTATTGTCTTCAATTTTCAACTTGCTTAAAATCTCCTTCGCATTGTTTAAATATCTTATTGCTTCGGACATACGCCCTCCATAATTTGAAAATTGTAATTAGTATACCATAAATTATAAACTTTTAACTGCCATTTTGGGATGTCTATTGTTTTTACAATTAATTGACAAAACTACTCCTTTATTGTATTGTTTTTACAGGGTATATTATATGCATAGGAAATTATAAAAATTTGCCACAGAGGCACGGAGACACAGAGAACTTAAAAATTCTAAATAACACGACCCACTTCGTGGGTGCCCCGAAATAACAAATAAATTCTAATTTTCAAATTCTAAATTACAAACTGTTTAGAATTTTGGTTATTGGATATTTGGTCATTATTTGTAATTTGGTGCTTGTAATTTGCTAATTTATTTCTCTGTGACTCAGTGTCTCAGTGGTTAACGGGTTTTTGTTCATAATCTGAGGTTTAGATGGGATATAGTGCGTGGTTTCAATGTATAAAAGGGTGTAGTGAAAGGTATCCACTGGATGATGTAATTTATCAGTGCAGGAATTGCGGGGCGCTATTGGAAGTAGTGCATGACATGGGGGAGTTGAAAAAGAAGAGTGCAAGAGAGTGGATGGATACCTTTGATGACAGGATACATAAAAACCTCTGGCCCTATGGGAGCGGTGTATGGGGAAAGAAGGAGTGGATATGCCCCAATATTGATAATGAAAATGTAGTATCTCTTTATGAAGGCAACACAAACCTCTTCTGGGCTGAGAGGTTTGGAAAAGATATAGGTTTGGAGAATTTATGGATAAAGATGTGCGGCAACAGCCACAGCGGCTCATTCAAAGACCTTGGCATGACAGTCCTCGTATCCATGGTAAAGCAGATGATAGCCAATGGCAAGAAGATAAATGCAGTTGCCTGTGCGTCAACCGGAGATACATCAGCCGCACTTGCTACATACTGTGCGGCGGCAGGCATCCAGTCTATTGTATTCCTGCCGAAGGGGAAGGTCTCTATTGCCCAGCTTATTCAGCCTATAGCAAACGGCTCACTGGTATTATCCATTGAGACAGATTTTGATGGATGTATGGAAATTGTCCAGAAGATATGCAGTGACCATAATATATATCTTGCCAATTCCATGAACTCCCTCAGAGTGGAAGGGCAGAAGACAGTCAGTGTAGAGATTGCCCAGCAGTTTGACTGGAATGTCCCTGATGTAATCATAATTCCCGGCGGCAATCTTGGTAATGTAAGCGCCCTCGGGAAGGGTTTTTTAATGTTGAAGGATTTAGGGATTATAGATAAACTGCCGAGGATAGTTGTTGCACAAGCAGAAAGGGCAAATCCATTATATCTAAGCTATAAGACAGGGTTTAAGGAGTTTAAACCTATTGTTGCAAGACAGACCCTCGCTAATGCAATACAGATTGGGAATCCGGTAAGCTACGAAAAGGCTATTAAGACACTCAAGATATTTAACGGTATTGTGGAGCAGGCTACAGAAGATGAGTTATCAAATGCTGCAGCTAAGGGGGATAAATACGGTATGTTTAACTGTCCCCATACAGGTGTTGCACTTGCCGTTCTTTTTAAATTATTGAAGAGCGGCGAGATTGACTCAAAAGAAAAGGTGGTAGTAATATCAACTGCACACGGGCTTAAATTTACAGACTTTAAGAAGGACTATCATGAGGGCAAGATAGAGGGGGTAAATTCAAGATACGCAAACCTCCCTGTTCAGTTGCCTGCTGATATAGATAAGATTAAGGGTGTGATATACGAGAGGATTGAAAAAAATAAGGCATAAGGATTTTTAAAATGAAAAATTATTCAGTAGATGAAATAATAGCCTATTTAAAAAAGAATAAGAGCCTTTTTTACGAAAGGTTTGGCATAACCAGTATCGGAATTTTCGGAAGTTTTGCAAGGAGTGAGCAAACCCTTTCAAGCGATATTGATATGGTTATAGAGATAGAAAAAGGTAAAAAAAATATTCATAATTTCCTACAGATAAAGAGATTTTTAGAGGAGGAATTGGGAAAAAAAATAGATCTGGGATTTGAGCATTCTTTAAAGCCTATAATAAGAGAAAAGGTCAAAAAACAAATCATTTATGCCTGAAAGAGATTTACATCTCTATCTTGCGGATATTTTGGATTCATGTATTGCCATAATGGAATTTGTTAAGGGCTTATCTTTTGACGAATTTTGTAATGACAGAAAAACACATTCAGCAGTTATCAGAGAATTTGAAATTATTGGTGAGGCAGCAGGAAAACTTCCTGACGAATTAAAAATAGGTTACTCTGATGTAGAGTGGCAAGATATAAAGGATTTTAGAAACTTGTTGATACATGAGTATTTCGGGGTTGACCTTGAAATCGTGTGGAAGATTATTAAGGATGATTTGCCTGTTTTAATGGATACAGTCAAGAAGATTATAGATAGAGGGAGAGAAGGAGGGACTCAATGAAAATTAAAAAGGCTGTTTTTCCTGTTGCAGGACTCGGGACAAGGTTTCTCCCTGCTACAAAGGCATCCCCAAAGGAGATGATGCCCCTTGTTGACAAGCCTCTCATACAGTATGTGGTTGAAGAGGCGATAGATGCCGGCATAGAAGAGGTCATTATGATAACAGGGAGGGGGAAGAATGCCATTGAAGACCATTTTGATATATCTTTTGAATTAGAGCATGCACTTAAGGGCAAGAACAATAATAAGATGCTGGAAGAGGTTCAGAGGATTTCAAACCTTGTAGATTTCTGGTATATAAGGCAGAAGGAGCCTCTCGGACTCGGACATGCGATATTGAGGACTAAAGACCTTATTGGTAATGAGCCTTTTGCCGTCTTACTTGGAGACGATATAATTCATTCAGAGGTGCCTACAATAAAGCAATTAATGAATATACATGAAAAATATAATGCCTCTGTCATTGCTGTAGAGAAGGTTGATAAAAAAGATATTTCAGGCTATGGCGTGATTGAGCCTAAAAAGCTTGATGAGAGGGTGTATCAGATAATGGACATGGTGGAAAAACCATCCCCTCATGATGCGCCTTCAGATTTGGCAATAATAGGCAGATATATCTTAACCCCTGAGATATTTACGGCATTGGAAAAGACAGTGCCTGATAAATCAGGCGAGATACAACTGACCTACGGATTGAGGCACTTATTGAAACAGCAGGTTGTATATGCCTATCAGTTTGAAGGCAAGAGATACGATGCAGGGAATAAGCTCGGTTTTCTTAAAGCCACTGTTGAGTTTGCACTGAGAAGACCCGACCTTGGAGATAAATTCAGGGAGTATCTACAAAACTTAAGAGTTGATGAGTTTATGAGTTCATGAGTTTAAAATTTTCATAACTCACCAACTCTTAAACCCACGAACTCATAAACTTAGTTATGGCAGTAAAAAAGGAAAAAGATTCATCTGCAGAAATACCTATTAAAAGGGATGAGGTCAAGAACCATGCAAATTATACATACTTAGAGGTATCCACAGAGCGGTATGCCTTAGGAGAAACAAGTTTCATTATGCTGGATTTATATGAAACAGCAGACTATTTATTTGTAGAGGCTGAAATGCCGGGAGTTTCAGGAGCCGATATAAAAGTCTATACAAGCGGAGATAATCTGGTTATTGAGGGGAATAAGTACGAACGGATTGAAGGTGAAGGGAAGGTAAATTTCCTTTGCATGGAGAGGTCTTTTGGTCCCTTTAAGAGGACGGTCAGCATTGGTTCGGCAACAGACAAGAGCCGTATAAAGGCAGCCTATTCAAAGGGTATATTGATTGTGCAGATTCCAAAGAGCAAGGAAAGAAGGGAAAAGACAAGGTGGATTGAAATTGAGAAAGGAAAAGAGGCTGATGGCTCATAGCTCATGGCTTATGGCTCATGGTTTTGCTATGAGCTATCGGCTATGAGCTAATTTAAGGAGGCAATTATTGATGGAAGAAAATAATAACGAAGAAAAGGTGGTGGCGACGGTTGATGCATCTCAGGATTTGCAGACAGAGTTCAAAATTCCTGATGAACTCCCCCTGCTTCCTGTAAGGGATATCGTTATATTTCCCTACATGATACTTCCTCTGTTTGTGGGGAGGGAATCTTCTATAAATGCTGTAAATGAAGCCCTCGCATCTGACAGGATGATCCTTCTGGTTGCACAAAAGGATGCAGGAAATAATGAACCGAAGCCTGAGGATTTATATAATGTCGGCACTGTTGTCATGGTCATAAGGATGCTAAAGCTCCCTGACGGGAGGGTGAAGATACTCGTGCAGGGGTTATCTAAGGCAAAGATTATCAGCTATGCTGCAGATAAACCGTTTTACAAGGTAAAGGTTGAGAGGATTAAAGAACCTTCAGAGCCTAAGGAAAAATCGCTAAAGACAGAGGCGCTGATGAGGAATGTAAGGGACCAATTGGAGAAGGCTATCTCCCTTGGCAAGATGCTGCCCCCCGACCTCCTTGTCATTGCCGATAATCTTGACTCTCCGGGAAAACTGGCAGATTTAGCAGCATCTAATCTTGGGCTTAAGGTAGAAGAGGCACAGCAGATTTTAGAGATACTTGACCATGAAGAGAGATTAAATAAGGTAGGGGAGTTTTTGGGCAAGGAGGTAGAGGTGCTTACCATGCAGCAGAAGATTCAGTCTGCCGCACAGGAGGAGATGACAAAGACCCAGAAGGAATATTTTTTAAGGGAACAGTTAAAGGCTATACAAAAGGAGCTTGGCGATATTGATGAGAAGACTGAGGAGATTAATGAATTCAAGAAAAAGATAGCCGATGTAAAGATGCCCAAGGAGGTTGAGAAAGAGGCATTAAAGCAGCTTGACAGGCTGGCAAAGATGCACCCGGAGGCGGCAGAGGCTACTACTGTCAGGACATACCTTGAGTGGATGGTAGAGCTTCCATGGAGTAAGTCAACTGCAGATAATCTTAATATAAAGAGTGCTGCAAAGGTTCTTGAAGAAGACCACTATGATTTAGAAAAAGTGAAAGAGAGGATACTTGAGTATCTCGCTGTAAGAAAACTGAAGACAAAGATGAAGGGGCCTATATTATGTTTTGCTGGGCCTCCTGGGGTTGGTAAGACATCCCTCGGTAAATCTATAGCAAGGGCATTGGGAAGACAATTTGTAAGGATTTCCCTCGGCGGCGTGAGAGATGAAGCGGAGATAAGAGGGCATAGGAGGACATATATTGGTTCTCTTCCAGGAAGGATTATTCAAGGGATAAAGCAGGCTGGCTCAAATAACCCTGTTTTCATGATGGACGAGGTGGATAAGATTGGTGCGGATTTCAGAGGCGACCCGTCTGCAGCACTCTTAGAGGTTCTTGATCCTGAACAGAACTATTCATTCAGTGACCATTATCTCGGTGTCCCATTTGACCTCTCAAATGTGATGTTTATTACAACTGCAAATCTTACGGATCCGATACCTTCGGCATTGAAGGACAGGATGGAGATAATAAGCCTCTCAGGATATACAGAAGAAGAGAAATTGGGGATAGCGAAAAAATATCTAATACCGAGACAGATGGAGGAACATGGCATAAAGGCTAAGTATATTCATATTTCTGATGAGTCAGTGCTTAAGATTATATCCCAGTATACAAGGGAGGCAGGCTTAAGAAATCTTGAAAGAGAGATAGCGACTATATGCAGAAAAGTTGCAAAGGATGTGGCGCAGGGAAACGGGAGGCTCCATCGGGTAAGTGCAGCAAATCTCAATAAGTTTCTTGGTATAAGAAAGTTTCTATCTGAGACTGAGGCAGAGAGAAATCAGGTGGGAGTGGCGACAGGGCTTGCTTGGACTCAGGCAGGCGGTGAGATTATGCATATTGAGGTAACGACTATGAAGGGGAGGGGTGCCCTTACACTTACTGGACAGCTTGGCGATGTGATGAAGGAGTCTGCACAGGCTGCAATGAGCTATTCAAGGTCAAGGTCAAAAAATTATGGATTGAAGGAAGATTTCTATCAGAAGATAGATGTTCATATCCATGTCCCTGCCGGCGCCATTCCAAAGGACGGTCCTTCGGCAGGTATAACTATGGCAACGGCACTTATATCAAGGCTTACAGGCATCCCTGTGAGAAAGGATGTAGCAATGACAGGTGAAATAACCCTGACCGGAAGGGTTCTTCCAATTGGGGGGCTAAAGGAGAAATCGCTTGCGGCAAAGAGGGCAGGGATAATGACTCTCATAATACCAAAGGATAATAACAAAGACCTTGAGGAGATCCCTTCAAACATAAGGAAGGACATGAAATTCATCCTTGCAAAGGAGATGGATGATGTAATAAATAACGCCCTGCTTTTTGAAAAGAAGAAAAAAGGAGCAGAGAAAAAAAAGACAAAGACCTGAAATTAGACAGGATATACAGGATTAAAAATTGCTTTTAATTAATCTTAATTATCCTGTTAATCTTGTCTAAGTGCTTTTATAATTTTGAAAGGAGAAATTATTTGGAAGAGATTACAGAGCAGATGCAGTTGAGGAGGGCAAAGTTAAAAGAATTAAAAGATTCAGGTGTTGAGCCTTATATTGATAGATTCAAAACAACCCACACCATAGGTTTTATTACACAAAAGTATGGAACCCTTCCAAAAGAGGAATTGGAGAAGGTCAATGACGAGGTAACCGTTGCAGGACGCATTATGACAAGGAGGGAGCATGGAAAGACAACATTCTGTCATATGCAGGATTCATCGGGGAAGATACAGATATATGTAAGGAAAGATGAGCTTGGTGAAGGCGTCTATCATACTTTCTCAACGCTTGATATTGGCGATATAATCGGTGTGAACGGGAAGGTCTTTCGTACAAGGACAAATGAACTTACAATCCACGCAAAGGATATCACTCTCCTCACAAAATCTTTAAGACCACTACCCGAAAAATGGCACGGATTGAAGGATGTTGAAATCAGATACAGGCAGAGGTATGTGGATTTGATTGTCAATCCGGAGGTAAGGGATGTCTTTATCAAGAGGACCCTTATCGTCCAGAAGATGAGAGATTTTCTAAACAGCAGGAATTTCCTTGAGGTTGAGACACCGATGATGCAGTCAATCCCCGGCGGTGCCACTGCAAAACCGTTTAAGACACATCACAATGCACTCGGGATGGATTTATTTTTACGAATAGCCCCTGAGCTTTATCTTAAAAGACTTGTAGTTGGTGGATTGGAGAGGGTCTATGAGATAAACAGGAATTTCAGGAATGAAGGTATCTCCACACAGCATAACCCTGAATTTACAATGCTTGAGTTCTATATGGCTTATGCAGATTACAACGACTTAATGAATCTTACCGAGGAGATGTTCTCCTTTCTGTCAAAAGAGGTTCTTGGGACAAATGTTATAGAGTATGGCAGTGAAAAGATAGATTTGACGCCACCGTGGAAGAGGTATTCATTTAAGGGTTCAATAATTGAATTAGGGGGTGTGAGTCCTGAAATATTGGATGACACGAAAAGGGCATCTGATTTTGCAAGGGAATTGGGTGCGCCGATTACAAAATCAGATACAAAAGGCAAGATATGGCAGAAGATATTTGACTATACTGTAGAGCCGAAATTAATACAGCCGACCTTTATTACAGAGTATCCTCTTGATTTATCCCCGCTTTCAAAAAAGAAAAAAGATAACCCTGAACTTGTAGAGAGGTTTGAACTCTATATAGCAAAAAGAGAGATGGCTAATGCCTATACGGAGTTAAACGACCCTATAGACCAGAGGGAGAGGTTTGATGAGCAGGTCTCCCAGCGTGGTGCAGGGGATGAAGAGGCACACATGATGGATGATGATTTCGTCAGGGCTTTGGAATACGGTATGCCACCGACAGCAGGTGAGGGTATCGGCATAGACAGACTCATAATGCTCTTTACCAATTCCCCCTCAATCAGGGATGTAATTTTATTTCCTCAAATGAGGAAGGAGTAGTAAACGAAATGCTCAAATCCATTCTTAGTACTATGAAAGAGGTTATAAATGATTACTAACCGCAAAGGTGAAATAATGTTAAAAAAGGCTGAAGAAGTAAGCCAGTTTTGGGCGTATGATTTAAGTTATTCAAAAAATTCAGATTTGACCTTATTAGACAACGCCCAATTCATTTATGAGCTATCATTGGCTGAATTGGAAATAAGGGTATTGGGAGCAGATTTTAAAATAACTAATGGGTTGAGAGAATTTAAACTAAACAACAAGTCAAAAGAGCTTGATGATAGGATAATAAAACGTTCCTCATATTTCAAAACTGTTGGACAGACATTTATTGATTATTTTCACATTATCCAGAAAAACAGAACACGGTCAGTAAATCAATATCTGACTCATTGGATTTATCCATACAAAGGGAAATTTCATCCACAGATGATAAGAGCGTTATTAAACATCATTGGATTAAAAGAAGGTGATACTGTATTTGAACCATTTTCCGGAAGTGGAACAACTGCATTAGAATCTCAACTACTTGGCATAAATTTTATTGGAATTGACATTTCTCCTTTATGTGTGTTGCAAGGGAAGGTTAAAACAAAATCAGTTTATGCGTGGAAAAGGAAAAGAGAAGGTTGAATTATATAATAACGATATGGTAAGTAATAATTTTTATAAAATTGCTGCATAAAATTAATGTGATATGCTTCCAGAACAGGCTATATTAGCTGAAATAATAGATTTTTTCTCTGATAAACTTGAAGTTAAAGTAAATCAGAGAGGGTTTAAATATGCTGCATATAAAAAATCGTGGCTTAATAAAATTGGACTTAATGAAAATTCACAAGATGAAGCTAAAACTAAACAAACCGTTAAAAAATTACAGGAGCATATTTTAAATCAATTTGGGGCCAAGAGAATTAAAATTGAGGCAAATGTAGCGGAAAATATGACTTTGCGGTTTAAGGGAGAAGAAACTAAAGGTTTTGAATTAGACCCTTCAAAATTGATGGCATTTGATATTCTTGACATTCAAACTGGCTGTGCACTTGAAATCAGTTTAGCTGATGCTTTTGCCGAGTTCTTCAAAGTTGTCTTAAAAGGATTGTTGGATTCACGAGTTAAGAAACTTTACTTATGCATGCGTAATCACAACTATAAAACAACAAAAGGTGGTTCTATTGGCAAATCGGGGTATGTCAAGGTGGCTTCATCGGGAATGGTTCATCAATATATTCAGTTGGCAAAACTTTACAAACTGGGAATTATTTTAATCGATATTTTTCCAGAGTGTAATCAATTAAAATGAAGAAGGAAAAACAAAAAAAATCGTTATTAGGAAAGAAATTTCTCATTTATGCAGAAAAAGTTTATGAGGGTGAGTTAGATGAAAGCGGTAATCTTATCTGCAAACCAGAATCAGAGGAATTAAAAGAAATAGTATGTTTAGATGATGGCAAAATATATCCTGAATCAATCTTTAAAAAGATTCAATGGTAAATAAGAGTATTGTTACTATAAACGAGGAATGTCTTTTGAAATTTTATGTCGCTGGCAAATCTGGCAGAAACCATATTTATAAATGCAAACATTACAAAATCTTGTCCTTAGAGTCCTTATCCCTTGATGTCAAATATGAGTTTAATTCTGATAATCAAAGGATGTATTCAGGTGAATGCGGAACAGTAATTTTGGACGAAGGGGAAATTGGATAGAGAAAAAATATGTCCTACGAATTTTTTATTAGTCTCCGTTATCTGAAGGCGAAGAGGAAGCAGGCATTTATATCCCTCATCACATGGATTTCCATCGGCGGTGTGGCTGTTGGTGTAACTGCCCTTATTGTAGTCATATCTGTTATGGGGGGTATGCAGGAGGATCTAAGGAATAAGATACTGGGGACAAACTCCCATGTGGTTGTATTAAGTAATGAAGGGGGGATAGCAAAGCATGAGGAGATTATTAAAAAGGTAGAAAAGGTTGAGCATGTGGCAGCAGCCTCTCCATTTATTTTTAATCAGGTGATGCTGACATCTCATAGCAGTGTCTCTGGTGTGGCAATCCGCGGCATTGACCCTGATTTAGAGAGTAAGGTTACAGACCTTTCTCAGAGGATAAAAGAGGGGGGGTTACAATTTTTAAAGACCCCTCAGAAGAGAGAAGGAGAGGCGGAGATAGAAGGCATTGTAATAGGAAAAGACCTTGCAAGAAATCTTGCCGTATTTTTAGGCGATACTATTGATGTGGTATCTCCATTTGGGAGGGTTACACCTATGGGGACTGCCCCGAAAGTGGAGAAGTTCAGGGTGGTTGGCATATTTAATACAGGGATGTATGAGTATGATTCAAGCCTTGCCCTTATATCAATACCTGCTGCACAGAGGTTTTTCAGTATGGGTGAGAAAGTAACAGGGATTGAGATAAAGGTGGATGATATTTATGCTGCCGACAGCGTGGCTGACAAAATTCACACTATGCTCGGTTTCCCATACTGGACAAGGGATTGGATGGAGATGAATAAGAATCTTTTTTCTGCCCTCAAGCTTGAAAAGTTTGGCATGTTTGTTATACTTATATTGATAATAGTTGTTGCAGCCTTCAACATAATCGGGACACTTATAATGATGGTCATGGAAAAGGGGCGGGATATAGCAATCCTTAAATCAATGGGTGCAACAGACAGGAGTATTATGAAAATATTTATAATGGAGGGATTGATTATTGGAATAGCAGGGACAATTATCGGCTGCATTGGCGGGTATATATTATGCGAGCTGCTTGATAAATACCATTTTATAAAACTGCCAAGTGATGTCTATCAGCTTGATACCCTTCCGGTAAAGATGAACCCCCTTGATTTTTTATATATATCTTTATCGGCAATTATAATAAGTTTTATTGCTACAATATATCCGTCGTGGAACGCCTCAAGGCTTGACCCTGTGGAGGCACTGAGGTATGAGTGAGAAACAGAACAATAAAAATATTTAGCCACAGATTGACACAGATTAACACGGATTTTATTCTAAAAATTTCTATGTTAAAAGAATATTGCTAAACAGAAGGTGATTTAGATGAACACTGCCCTTAAAAAACAGATAGATGAGATGACAGAGAATGAACTCAAAGAGATGCTTAGAAAAGATTATCTCAGAAAACTTACCCGTTACAGGATTACTGATGATTTTTATAAAAAGAAATATGGTATGGATTTTTATGGTTTTGAAAAAGAAAATATTGTGGAAAAGCAGAATTACAGTTTTGAGGTTGAATCAGATGCCGAAGAATGGGAGCTTGCAATTGATGGTATCGGGACGATAGAAAAAAAAATGAAGGAACTTATTGGTGGAAATTGATAGTGTCATTAAAGAGGCAAACAGTATCGCAGATAAATACGGTCTTGAGTTGATTGAGATAGACAGGACTGATAATGTAATAAGTCTGAGATTGATAATAGACAATGAAGTTTTTATAAAAATATATGGGAATACTGAGAAAGATAAACTTAATCTCACACTTGTCTTTAGAAGAAAACGGATATACGGCTGTGATTCTGAAAGTGGTAAGAATCACTGCCATCCTTTCAACGACCCTGATAGACATATATTTATAAAAGGTAGAAAGTCAATACAGGAGTTTGTAGAAGAATCAATGAAATTTTTGGAAGAGACCTATTTATTATAAAGTTTAAACTAATAACATTACAGTAAGAGTGATGAAAGGATAACAAAGATAAGTGGAAGAATTAGTTCAAATAAGAAGTGTTAAAAAATCGTTTAAGGTTGGGGAAGACTATCTACAGGTCTTGAATGGATTAAATTTTAATATAATAAAAGGGGAGATGCTGGGGGTAGTAGGTGCATCAGGTGCAGGGAAGAGCACGCTCCTCCATGTAATCGGTGCTTTGGATAAACCAACAGAAGGTGATGTAATATTTAAGGAGCAGGATTTGTTTAAAATGACCGACATGCAGCTGGCAGAATTCAGGAATAGAAAGGTCGGTTTTGTATTTCAGTTCAGCAATCTCCTGCCGGAATTTACAGCTATTGAAAATGTCATGCTGCCTGCCCTTATAAGTGATAGGAAGGAAGAGGAGGCGGCAAGTGAGGCTAAAAGAATTTTGACAGATGTGGGATTAAAGGATAGAATAAATCATAGACCGGGTAAACTGTCAGGCGGCGAGCAGCAGAGGGTGGCAATAGCAAGGGCGCTGATGAATAACCCCGACCTGATACTTGCAGATGAGCCCACAGGTAATCTTGACAGCAAGACAAGTGAAGATATCTATGAGTTGTTTTACAGGCTGAATAAAGAAAAAGGACAGACATTTGTAATAGTTACCCATAACGATACCCTTGTAAAAAAGATGATGAGGGTGATAAAATTAGTTGACGGGACAATTGTGGAATGAAGATTGATTATTGAAGATTGACTATTAATAAGGAATATAATTATTTTTCATTCTTCAATATTCAATTTTTAATTTTTAGAGGGGGGTTAATATGTTTAAGAAATTTACTGAAAGGGCAAGAAGGGTAATAATACTCGCAAGGGAGGAGGCAGAGAGGTATCAGCATGAATACCTCGGGACCGAGCATATACTCCTCGGTGTAATCAAGGATGGCGGGGGTATAGCGGTTCTTGTCCTCCAGAGACTGGGAGTGGATATAAGACAGTTAAAACCTGAGATTGAAAGAAACCTTCCTCTGAGTTCAAATACACTTGTTGTCGGTGATATACCCTTTACCTCTCGTGCAAAAAAGGTGCTTGAGTATGCAGTAGAAGAGGCAAGGGCAATGGGGCATAGCTACATAGGCACCGAGCATCTCCTCATAGGATTGATAAAAGAAAAAGATGGTGTTGCCTACAGGATATTGAGCAGCTTTGGACTGCAGTATTCTGATATAAAAGAGCAGACTATAAATCTCCTGAGAGAGCCTGTATCACAGGCAAAAGAGGCAAGTAAGACGCCTGCATTGGATGAATTCGGCAGAGACCTTACTGAGCTTGCAATTAAAGGTAGGCTTGACCCTGTAATCGGGAGGACTAATGAAATAGAGAGGGTGATTCAGATTCTCTCAAGACGCACAAAAAATAATCCTGTCTTGATTGGTGAGCCCGGTGTTGGTAAAACAGCCATTGTAGAAGGGCTTGCACAGAGGATTATAGGCAGAGAGGTTCCTCAGACACTCTATGACAAGAGATTAATATCTCTTGATTTGGGCGCGCTGATTGCCGGGACAAAATACAGGGGTCAGTTTGAGGCAAGGATGAAGGCTGTTGTCAGGGAGATAACTCAGCCTCCCCATAATATAATCCTTTTTATAGATGAGATTCATACACTGATAGGTGCAGGTGCGGCAGAGGGCTCTGTGGATGCATCAAATATGTTAAAACCAGCCCTCTCCAGGGGTGAGATACAGTGTATAGGTGCAACCACACTGGATGAGTATAGGAGATACATTGAAAAGAATGGTGCATTGGAAAGAAGATTCCAGCCGATAATTGTAAACCCGCCATCTATTGAGGAGACCATAGAGATTATAAGGGGTCTGAAGGACGAGTATGAACTCCATCATAAGGCGAAGATAACAGAGGGTGCTATTGTAGCATCAGTGAAATTGTCGGATAGATATATAAGCGACAGGTTTTTGCCTGATAAGGCAATAGATATTATAGATGAGGCTGGCTCAAGGGTGAGATTGCGAAAGTCTACCTATCCACCTGAGGTGAGGGAATTACAGAGAAAGATTGATGATGTGGTGAGAGAGAAGAGGGAAAGGATTGAGGCGCAGGAGTTTGAAAAGGCAGTAGAGTTGAGGGATAAGGAAGAGAGCCTGAAAAGTAAATTGGAACTGAAGAAAATAGAGTGGGAAGGCTCACAGAAAGGTGCAATGCCTGAGGTAACAGAGGACGATATTACCTATGTAGTTTCAAGGATGACAGGCATACCTTTATCAAGAATTGAGAAAGAGGAATCACAGAGGCTTCAGGAGATGGACGCTGAGCTCTCAAAAAAAATCATAGGGCAGAAAGAGGCAATAAACGTTATAAGCAAGGCAATAAGACGCTCAAGGGCGGGGCTAAAAGACATAAAGAGGCCAATGGGTTCATTCCTCTTCCTTGGTCCCACAGGTGTTGGCAAGACAGAGCTTGCCTGTGTGCTGGCGGAATATCTGTTTGGCGACAGAAGGGCTATCATAAGGCTTGACATGTCGGAGTATATGGAGAAATTTAATGTGTCCAAGCTCACAGGTTCCCCTCCTGGCTATGTGGGTTATGAAGAAGGCGGGCAGCTTACTGAGAAGGTCAGAAGAAAGCCGTATTCTGTTGTCCTGCTGGATGAAATAGAAAAGGCACATCCGGATATATTCAATATGCTCCTCCAGATAATGGATGACGGAAGGCTTACAGACAGCTATGGAAGGGCAGTTGATTTCAGGAATGCGATATTAATAATGACATCCAATCTCCATGCGAGATTTTTAGATAAAGGGCTATCCATGGGTTTCCAGAGGGAAGATGAGGGAGGTTCGTTTAAAAAGTATAAGGATACTATCAAGTCAGAGCTTAAAAAGACATTCAGCCCTGAGTTTTTAAACAGGATTGATGATACTGTCATTTTTCACCCGCTTGAAAAAGAGGATATACTCCAGATTGTAGATATCCTAATCAATGACCTGAACACCCGCCTAATAGAAGAGGGTATTACTCTCCAGCTTGATAATGATGCAAAGGAATGGCTTGCAAAGGAAGGATACAATGCTACATACGGTGCAAGACATTTGAAGAGGACAATTCAAAAGCATATCAATGACCCGCTCTCAGAAGAGCTGCTCCTTGGCAAATTTAAGAATACAGGTGTTCTCTATGTAAAGCTTCAGAATGACGGTCTTGTGTTTGTAGGGAAGAAGGACCCTGTTGGTACTTGCTAATAGGGGTCATGAGCCATTGGTCAGGAGTTGGAAGACTTCGGCGAGTTCAGTTAAGCCGTCAAAAAACAATTATCGTTTTTCTAACGGCTGTTATCTTTTTTTTATCTCAAGGAAAATCAGGGGCAATTGATTCTGCATCAGGCATGATTGACCTTACCCGTCCTATAGTTCATATATCAATAAAAGGGAATGAGAGGGTTCACGAGTCAACTATCAGGTACTACATAAGCCTTAAAGAGGGGGATGTGTATTCTCCTTCAAAAATAAGAAACGATATAAAAAGGATATATGACCTCGGATACTTTGATGATATAAAGGTTGACCTTGAGGAGGAGGCTTCGGGATTAACTGTTGCATATCTCATAAAGGAAAAGCCCTTTATCAAGAATGTAATAATAAAGGGGATTAAAGAGATAGAGGACTTTGAGATAAAAAAGAAGCTCTCTATTAAAAAAGGGATTCATTTTAAAAGCCACTTTGTGCAGAAGGACATTGACTCAATAAAAAAACTCTATCAGGAAAAGGGATTTTATTTTGCCTCTGTAGATGTCTCAACAAAGAATGTAGAGAATAATCAGGTTGACATAGAATTTAAGATAAATGAGGGGAAGAAGGTATATGTAACGGATATAGTGTTTGTCGGCAATAAATACTTTGATGAGAGGGCGATTAAAAAACAGGTAGATACGCAGGAGAAAGGGGCTTTCTCATGGTTTACAAGTTCGGGGACATACAAGAAGGAGATATTAAAGACTGATATCCTGAAGCTTGAATCCCTGTATCACGATAACGGCTTCATAAAAGTAAAGGTAGAAGACCCGCGGGTAGAGATTGATAAAGAGCTGAGAAGGATTTATATAACCATATTTTTAAATGAGGGGGAGCAGTATCGTGTCGGTAGTGTCCATATAGAAGGTGATGAGGTATATTCAGAAAAAGAGCTGAGTGGAGTATTCAACCTGAAAGAAAATGATATATTTAACAGGTCTCAGCTCAGCCGTGATGTTTTCACAATAGCGGATATGTATTCTCAGAAGGGTTATGCCTTTGCCGATGTAATGCCAAACATAAAAACCGACGAGAATCTTAAAAAGGTGGACATAGATATTAAGATTGATAAAGGGAAAAAGGTATATATAGGAAAGATAAATGTATTCGGCAATGAAAAGACAAGAGATAATGTAATTCGCAGGGAATTCAGACTGCAGGAGGGGAGCCTCTTTGACAGTTCCAAGATAAGGAGGAGCAGGGAAAGAATAAATAATCTCGGTTTTTTTGACGAGGTCAATTTTGAGCAGAAGAGCAGAAGAGAAGAAGATATGATTGACCTTGATGTAAAGGTAACTGAAAGGTCAACGGGGAGCTTGAGTGCAGGTGCGGGGTACAGTTCAGTTGAAAATGCCATATTATTTGCCCAGATATCGCAGAGCAATCTATTTGGAAAGGGATACAAGCTTGCATTTAATGCACAATTATCAAGTATTCGCAAGGATTATGAGATAGACTTTACAGAGCCGAGGCTCTTTGACAGGGAACTCCTTGCAGGCTTAAGTTTATTTAATACAGAAAGGAATTATTTCAGCTATTTATCAAAGAACAACGGCGGGAGTGTGAGGCTTGGCAAATCACTGGGTGAATATACATGGGGAAATATTTCTTACAAATATGAGCTTGTTAATATATATATAAGTAATAGGGATGTTGCATCATCCTTTCTCCTTTCACAGGAGGGGGACAGGACAACAAGCAGTATTACCCCTTCTGTGACAAGGGATACGAGGGATGACTTTTTTAATCCGCAGAAAGGCTCAAGGCAATATCTAAATGGAGATTATGCAGGCGGCCCGCTTGGCGGGATTATAAACTATTATAAAATGACAGGGGAAGAAAGCTGGTATTATCCTCTGTGGTGGAATTTAGTATTCATGATTCATGGAAAGATAGGTTATGCCGATGGGCATGGCGGAAAGGATTTGCCCATATTTGAGAGATTTTTCCTTGGAGGCCCTGAGTCTTTAAGGGGTTTTAATTTTAACGATGTAGGCCCGAGGGATGCAGCAGGGCAGTCTATTGGCGGCAGGTCTCTTCTACTTTTGAATACCGAATTCCTATATCCGTTCACAAGATATGTGAGGGGAGTTGTATTCTACGACAGGGGGAATGTATATGGGAAAGAGGGTGATCTATCCAAGACTACAAGTAATGATTTTGATATTGGGAGCATGAGACATGCATGGGGATTCGGAGTCAGGTTCTATTCCCCGATAGGTCCAATAAGTTTTGCATGGGGATTTAAATTGGACCAGAAGAAGGGTGAGAGCCCAAGTGAATTTCATTTTACTATAGGAAGGGCATTCTGAAAATAAGTGTCAGAGTGTCAAAGAGTCAAAGCCTTTAAATACTCTGATACTATGACACTTTGATACTTTTTATGGGGGGGGATTTATGAGAAAAATATTAGCAGTTATTATATCAGCAGGTTTTATATTTTTTGGTGTATCTGATTTGAGGGCAGAATCTCTGAGGATAGGTTATGTAGACCTTCAGAGGGCACTGAATCAGTCCGATACAGGCAAGACTGCACTGGAAAAGCTCAAAAAAGATATTGAAAAAGAAAATGTAATACTTAAGGAAAGGGAAGAAGAGATTAAAAAATTGGAAGAGGAACTGAGCAAACAGGGTTTTATGATGAAGGAATCCGAGAGGGAAAGAAAGACTGAAGAATACAGGCGTAGAGGAAGAGACTTTGACAGGTATAAAGAGGATACAAGAAGGGATATCATGATAAAGGAGCGGGAGATGACAGCCAAGATAGTCTCTGAACTGATTAAACTGGCACAGAAGATGGGACAGGAGGAAGGATTTACGGTCATACTTGAAAAAGGCGAGATTGTCCTTTTTGCCTCTGACAATATAGACCTTACAGATAAATTGATAAAGAGATATGATGAACAGAAGAAATGAAACTCGGTGATATAGCAAAGATACTTAATGGCAGATTGAATGGCAGCCCTGATATTGATATTACAGGTGTTGCTGAAATAATGAGGGCAGTGAATGGAGATATTACATTTGTTTCAAAAAAGAAATATCTGCCTGAGTTGAAACATTCTAAGGCATCGGCTGTTATTTTGCAGGAAGGGTTAGATGAAGAAGGTTTAATAGAGAAGTCCTCTGTAATTGTAAAGAACCCTTATTTATCATTAATTTCACTTCTAAAACTTTTTTATCCTGTCCATGATAATTTAAAAGGTATAAGCCCCCAGTCATTGATTAAGACAAAAAATATTGGAAGAGATGTTACAATACACCCATTTGTCTGTATTGAAGATAATGTTGTGGTCGGAGACAGAGTTGTCATATATCCATTTACATATATAGGAAAAGATTCAAGGATAGCTGAAGGGTCAATTGTTCATTCAAATGTAAGTATATATCACAATGTGATTGTCGGAAAAAATGTTATAATTCACAGCGGGGCTGTTATAGGGAGCGATGGTTTCGGATTTGTGAAGGATGATAATGGAGTTTATCAAAAGATTCCCCAGGTTGGAAATGTAATAATAGAGGATGATGTGGAGATAGGTGCGAATGTATGTATAGACAGGGCAACATTGGGCAGCACCATCATTAAAAAAGGTGTTAAAATAGATAACCTTGTCCAGATTGCCCACAATGTTACAATAGGCGATAATACAGTAATAGCAGGACAGACAGGGGTTTCGGGTAGCTGTAATATTGGTAAGAATGTTATTATGGGAGGGCAGGTGGGTTTGGCTGACCATCTCAATATTGGGGATGGGGTTATTGTGGGAGGTAAGGCAGGTGTTACAGGAGATATAGAGGCAGGTGTATATTCAGGTATTCCTGCAATTGAACACAATCAGTGGAAAAGAATTCAGGCAGGACTTACTAAACTCCCTGAGTTAATTAAAAAAGTGAGGGAATTAGAAAAGAGAGTAGAAGAACTTATAAAAGCAACCACAGATGAACACAGATAAACGCAGATAGAAAAAATTAAAAAGTTTTTATCTGTGTTAATCTGTGGCTAAAATTAAGTTTTTATTCTGTAGATGATGGATATAAACGAAATTAAAAAATATATTCCGCACCGCTACCCATTTTTATTAGTTGATAGGGTTACTGAGATAGAGGCAGGGAAGCGGATAGCAGGCATTAAGTGTGTTACAGCAAATGAGCCGTTTTTTCAGGGACATTTCCCTGAGTTCCCTGTAATGCCAGGTGTATTGATAGTTGAATCAATGGCACAGCTTGGGGCGATACTGGCATTCTATTCAGTCAGACAATCTCAGAATGAAGCAATAAAGGGGGAACTGGATAAATATATTCCCTTATTCACTGGAATTGAAGAAGCAAAATTCAGAAGGCCTGTAGTCCCGGGAGATACCCTCAGGATTGAGCTAAGTGTTATAAAGCAGAGAGGGACTATATGGAGACTGTCAGGACAGGCATTTGTGGAAGACAAACTCGCCACAGAGGCTGTAATTCAAGCAATCTTACAGAAGAGAACAAAGACCTGATTAGCCATAGAGACGCAGAGGCACAGAGAGATACAAAAGCAAAAACGATTAAGGAGAAAGGGAGAAGATGGAGAGATGGAGAAAAGGTATTATAAAATATTTTTCCCATTCCCCCTTTCTCAAATTTTCCATTTCTCCTTATTGTTTTCCTCCGTGTCTCCGTGCCTCCGTGGCAGATTTTTATAATTTCCTATGCAATGGACATAGCATTCAACTTTTTATAAATGCAAAGCCCTTCTTTTTCTGAATTTCTCTCTTTATCATTTTAAAAATTAATCTGGGAAGCGAGAGTGAAAACAGTATAAAATCAGGTGTTGTAAGAAGTCTAATCTTGTAAGCCTTTTTGATTATATCCTTTATCTGCCCCATATTGTAAAAACTAAACTTAATCCTATCTCTTATCTTTTTCAATTTCTCAAGAGTGAACTGGTCAGAATAAAGGGGGCCGCCAAATTCATCATAATGGTAACCTGGCATTCTGGCAATCAATTCTGCGAGGGGTGAATATCTTTCTATTCTCAGTTTTTGGAAAGTTATTGAATCTAATTTTAAATCCTTTGCAAACTCTGCAATATAAACCATCTCCTCTTCAGTCTCCCCAATATTTCCATATATGAAATAACCGTGGATGTAAAAATTAAATCTATTAAATACCTTAAATGCCTCCCTGATTTTCTGCTGGGTGAAGCCTTTTTGAATCTGCTTTAAAATTCTGTCATGGGGAGATTCTATGCCGACTAAGAATACTTTGAAGCCAGCCTTTTCTGCCTTTTTTAGGAGTTGGGGCTGCCTCGTAATCTCTATTCGGGTCTGGACAATGAATCTCTTTTTTATATTGTTTTCAATAATGAGGTCGCACAACTTTTCACTCCTTTTTGGATTTGTAAAAAAGTTGTCATCAGAGAACAGCACTATATCAGAGGAGATGGTTTTTAATTCCTCAATTACAGATTCAAGCGACCTCTCTATGTAATCCCTTTTCTGTCCGAGAGGATTTAAGCTGAATGTGCAGAACTTGCATTTGTATGGGCATCCCCTTGTAGTCAGAATCGTGTCAAATGTCAGATTTGTTATCTTTACTCCATGTGATACAAAGTGGTAAATAATCCTTCTTAAGCTCCTATCCGGAAAGGGGATAGTATTGACATCCGTCAGGGGCCTATTCTTATTATGAAGTATTTTCCCGTTTTCTCTATATGAAATACCAGGAATATCTTTATAAGGCACACCTTTAACGAACTCCTTGATTGTCTCCTCTCCTTCACCCCTTACAATGACATCAATATTGGGGCATTTTTCAAAAAGATACTCAACCTCTTCGGTTGCCTTATATCCTCCAACTACAATTGGGATTTCATCAGGCAATTTGGATATAAGCTCGCAGATTTCTTTAAAACCATAGCTCCATATAATGCTGATACATAAAAGGTCAATCTCTCTTTTAACAAAATCCCTTAGATTGTTTACATCCTGAAATTCCTTTTCATGCCTCAAGTCTATGAGGGTTACTTTTCCGACAAGGTCTTTCATGCTTGTTGCAATGTATTCAATCCCGGTCGGAGGGAAGAGTCCGACTATGGATGTAGAATCCCTGAAATATGGATATAATGCAAGGGCATGATTATACTTCATAAAAATAGATTATCATTAGACAGAGTCAGAGGCAATTCAAATAAAGAATAATTCTTGACAGGATATTTTAAAATGGTATATTTCCCCATTGAAAAAAGGTAAAAAGGAAAAAGAGATATCCATATGTAAGGCTTCTGATTTCTGGGATGAACATGATTTTGGAGAATTTGATGATATTAAAGAAGAAAAGGGAATACAATATGATAATTTTCTAAATAAAACGATAGATTTCTTAAAACAGTAAAACCAATTAATAGGAGGATAAAAAATGAGAAGACATATTTATGCAGTCATTAGCCGTGTCTGTCATTGCGAGGCGAAGCCGAAGCAATCTTTGTTCCCGTTTA
>JACRGN010000096.1 GCA_016234205.1 Nitrospinota bacterium
ATAGGCATATCTGAACGTTGGATTGAGCATGCACAGTCATTTGGACAGCCTGAAAGCTTAAACTTGAATTTATAAGGAAATTCAGGACGGTGTAACTGACTAATGAATGTATCAGTGAGAAATTTTGTAGTCTTAAGCGTATCAAAACAGGACATTTCACAATATGCAGGACCAATACAGCAAGATAGAGTCCTTAGGCCATTTCCTGAGCCGCCTATATCCCACCCCTTTTCCATAAGCTCCTCTGCAGCCTCAAGGGTCTTTTCATTATTTGAGCCGAGCATCAGGATATCCCCTGTCATACCGTGAAACTGAAGGATGCCAGCACTGTATTTTTCACTAATATCACAGAGTTGACGTAATGCATCAGTTGAATAGACCCAGCCTGCAGGCTCAATTACCCTGATAGTATGAAATTGGGCGATATCCGGAAATTTATTGCCGATATCAGAATACCTCGCTATAATACCTCCGCCATAGCCAGGGGTATTTATTACAGTCCCAAGCCAGTGGTCCCATCGCTCTTCATAGGACTGTTCAAGCTGACCCAAAAGCTGGCCTACTGTTGACTTCTTCTTTGCCAGATTTTTTAAATCAGTAACAAAGCTGGGCCATGGGCCATCTTCAAGTTCATCCAATAATGGTGTCTTTGATTCTTTTTGTTTAGACATTTAAACCTCCCATTTAGTTAAAAGGTTGAGGTTCAGGTTGAGGTTTAGAATTTTCTTAACCTTAGCCTTAACCTTAACCTGTCCTTATACGCATCCTGTGGGTTTTGGTAATCCTGCAATCTTACACGCCTGCTTTGCCGGTCCTTCGGGATATAAGTCATATAGATATTTTGTATTCCCCTTCTCAGTACCGAGCTTTTTAGCTATTGCCTTAACGAGTATCTTAATCATAGGGGCTATCTTATACTCCTCATAGTATTCCCTCAAGAAATTAATAACCTCCCAGTGCGACTCAGTCATCTCTAACCCCTCCTCCTTTGCAAGATACTCTCCTACCTCCTTACTCCACTCCTCTATGTTGACAAGATACCCGTCTTCATCTGTCTGATATGTCCTGCCACCAAGCTCAAAACTTCCCATAAATTTATCCTCCTTTCTAATTTAGCCACAGAGTTCACAGAGAAATATAAAAACCTTATTAAAACCACAGATTACACAGATTTACACAGATAATTTTTAAAAATCTTTTTTAACTGTGTTTGTCTGTGTCCATCTGTGGTTCTTTTATAATTTTTCTCAGTGTCCTCTGTGGTTTATACCGTTTCTTCTTTTACTGAGACAGCTATTTTGTAAAGCACTGTGATAATTAAAAGTCCAGTTGCCCAGACACCAAGTGTAATCAATACCTCCGGCATAGTTGGTGAATATTCTGTTACCGCTTCAAATGGATTTGGAATAAATCCACCTACGACCAAACCCATTCCCTTATCTATCCATGTAGAAATAAATACTGCAATGGCGGATACCATCAAAATATTTTCATTCCTCCGCGCGGCAGGGTTAATCAAGAGGCTAATTGCTGTGAGTGTCAAGACGGCAGAAGTCCACATCCATGGAATAAGTTTTCCATGCCCTTCAATGCCAAAGAAAAGATATTTAAATGGATGCATATGCCCGGGTATATTGCTGTAGAAGGCAGTAAATATCTCAAGCAAAAAGAAAAACAAATTAATAATAACAGCGTAGGTAACAATCTTTCCAAGTGTCTGTATTGCCTCAATGCCGGGGTCAAATTTACTGACCCTCTTCACAATAAGACATAGGATAATTAAAAATGCAGGTCCAGATGCAAATGCTGATGCAAGAAACCTCGGTGCCATGATTGCAGTGAGCCAGAGATGTCTTCCGGGTAGTCCTGCATAAAGAAAAGCGGTAACAGTATGGATGCTTATTGCCCACGGTATAGAAATGTATATGAGGGGCTTCACCCAATCTGGCGGCGGCATATCATTTCTCTCGGCACTCAAGGTCGTCCAGCCAATTATTAAATTAAGAAACAGATAGCCGTTTAAGACAAGCATATCCCAGAACATTATAGAATTTGGCGTAGGATATAAAATCATATTCATAGCCCTCATGGGCTGCCCCATATCTACAAAAACAAACATTAGACACATCACCACAGCAGGGATTGCAAGGAATTCACCAAGGATAATAATCTTTCCGAATTTTTTATAATCATGCAGGTAATAAGGTATTACAAGCATAACCGCCGATGCTGCAACACCTACAAGAAAGGTGAACTGGGCAATATAAAGACCCCATGAAACATCCCTGCTCATCCCTGTAATCCCAAGCCCATAATTTAACTGCTTAAGATAAAATATAAACCCTGTTCCCATAATTGATAGGAGAAAAAATATCCATCCCCAGTATCTTCTATCTCCTGTCAATGCCTTTTCAATCATAGTAAATATCTCATTGGACGCAGATAAACTCAGATTTTCACATCTGACAGTATTGCTGTCATTCAGAGGGCGAAGCCCGAAGAATCTCAAAACCGAGATTCCTCACTTCGTTCGGAATGACAATTCTGCGTTTACCTGTAGTTTTAAACTATATAGTAAACACCTGGCTGTGTTCCAAGCTCAAGTTTTCTCCGAATTGTATAGCTTGACTCTAAAACCTTCCTTACTTCTGAGTCAGTATCATTCAAATCACCGAAGATTAAAGCCTTATTATCCTTGCATGCCTCTACACATGCTGGCATGAGCCCCTTTGCAAGCCTCTCCTCACAGAAATTGCATTTCTCTACAACCCCTTTAGCCCTTGTCGGGTACTCAGTATTTTTCTCTTTAATGAAAGGTCTCGGGTCTCTCCAATTAAAGCTCCTTGAGCCGTAAGGACATGCAGCCATACAGAACCTGCACCCAATACACCTGTGATAATCCATTTGAACAATCCCATCTGCTCTCTTAAATGTAGCCTTTGTAGGACAAAC
>JACRGN010000086.1 GCA_016234205.1 Nitrospinota bacterium
TGAAAAGGATGTTGCAAATACTATTACAACAGTCCTTGGGGAATTATCTCATGAGATAAACAAGATGTTTCATGACTTTATAAAATCTACCGAAAAGAATATTAACAGGGTCATCTTGAGCGGCGGGTGTGCAAGGATACCGGGAATAGAAAAAATCCTGACAGAGAACTTTGATATACCAACTGAAATAATAGACCCTTATAAGAACATAAAAATAAATCCAAAGATTTTTGACCCTCAATATATACAGGATATGGCACCGCTGGCTGCTATAAGCATAGGACTTGCCATGAGGAGACTCGGGGACAAGACAAAACCATAATCAGTGTCAGTGTAAGTGATTTAGTGTTAGTGATGTGGAAGAAATTTGTTTCTTGTTTTACTGACACTGACACTAATCACTTACACCGTTTTAAGTTATGATAAAGATAAATCTGATATTTGACAGGAAGGCGATAGGGAGGACAAGGGTTCAGCAGGAGATGGTGCTGGCTGTTGTCCTTGTGTTTATAACTGTCGGTATAAGCGGTTTTTTGTGGTATTCTCAGAACAATAGGATGGAGGAAATAAAGAAAAATATCAGCGATTCGAAAGTAAAGCTTGAAAGTCTTAAGACGGTTATCGCCAAAATTGCTGATAAAGAGAAAAAGAAAAAGAGGCTTGAAGACATCATAAAGGCAATAGGAGATCTGAAAGGGGTGCAGAGGGGGCCTGCCAGAATCTTCGATGAGATAAATATTACACTCCCTTCCGAGATATGGATTACCTCTCTTTCGGAAAGCGGGGGGCAGATTAAAATAGACGGGTATTCGTTTTCAAATCCTGGTATAGCAACTTTTATGGAAAATATAAAAGCATCGAGATATTTTCTGGATGCGGAGCTTCTCGAGATTCAACAGACAAATATAGAGGGAGAAAAGGTTAAAAAGTTCACATTAAATACGACTATTAATTTATCCCCTAAAGACAAAATAATGGCTATCCGGCTGTCAAAAGAGGCGGGTGCGGCTGGCAGGGGAGGAGGTATGGCAGTCCCCGGGGGATTGTATGGCAGCGGTGGCCCTGTAGGGGGTATGTTCTCCCAAGAGAGTATAGACGCCTATGGACGGAAACTTGCGGAGGATTTGAGATCGGCACCGAGAAATCCTTTTGTCGAGGGTTTTAAACACGGACAATCGCCGGAAGGCATGAAGGTGCCGAATATGGATGAGGCAATGAAAAGGGCAGAGAGGCTGAAGGGTGAATCAGAACAGAAAAAAAGGCAGATTGAAGAAAATGTAAGGCGAATGGAAGAGGGGGGTTAATAAATGGAGCAATTAAAAAATATTTTAGAAAAGATACCCCTTGATAAGATTGCAGGCTTCCCCTCTTACCAGAGGTGGATTGTAATCTGCGTCATTCAGATTCTTATTTTTACAGGCTATTATTTTTTGAGCTATAGCGGAAAGACAGAGGAGATTGCAAAATTGAACGGAGAATTGTCGTCGCTACAGCAGGAGATAGCAAAAAACGAGCAGGTTGCAAAGAGGCTGCCTGCACTTGAAAAGGAGATAGAGAAACTGGAAGTAAACTTATCGGTTGCAAAAACCCAGTTGCCGGAGGAAAAGGAGATACCATCACTCCTGACGAATATTTCAAATCTTGCAATGCAGTCGGGATTAGATATTCTTACTTTTAAGCCCGGGTCGGAGAGTCCAAAGGATTTTTATGCAGAGGTTCCTGTCCAGATTAAAATTAATGGCGGCTTTCATAATACACTGGAATTCTTTGACAAAGTGAGCAAGATGCCGCGAATTGTTACTATATCAAGTGTAAAAATAGCAAATCCTAAGGAAGATAAAGGTAAAACCATGATTGAAATGGAATGTTCTGCAACGACATTCAGATACAGCGAAAAACCCCCGGAACCGAAAAAAGAGGAAAAGAAAAAATGAACTCTCTTAATAAACATAAGTCCATATATATCAAAGTTATTTATTCTTTTCCCTTTATACTTTTCACTATACTATGGTATACTCAATCGGCATATGGGATTAATGAAAAACAGCAAGTTACTACACCTGCAAGTGAACCTGCTGATATATCAAAACAAACAGAGCCGGCAGAAGAAAAGATAAAGAGTGAAGGCATATATGTTTATAATTCAACTGGCAAAACAGACCCTTTTAGATCACTTATACTTGGCAAAAAGGAGAAGATAAAGCAGGAGGAAGAGAGAAGGAAGACTGAAGTAGCAAAAGAAGAAGAGAAATTTAAAAAAGAGTTAGAAAAGATTCCAGTAACACCATTACAACAGTTTGAGTTGGCATCTATGAAAGTGGTTGCCATAATCTGGGGTGAGATTGGTAAATATGCAATGGTTGAGGCACCTGATGGCAAGGGTTATACTATAAAGAAAGGGACATATATAGGTAAAAGCAGAGGAATAGTTAAAGATGTGACCGCCGATACTATCATAGTTGAAGAGAAATATCAGGATGTGGATAAAAAGGTAAAAACAAGAGATGTTGAGCTAAAGTTAAAGAAGGAGGAGTAATTAAAATGCAGAATGCAGAATGCAGAATGCAGAATATAGTAAGTAGGAAGCAGTATTCGGCGAGGATGATATTTACTGTTTACTGTTTACTGTTTACTGCTTACTTTCTTTCTGGGTGTGCTGCTCCAAAGAAAATAACCGCTCTGCCTCCTGCCAAGCCGGTTGAGTCAAAGCCTGCTCAGACCAAAGCAGAAAAACCGATAAGAAAACCGTCCCTTAAAAAGGTTTATGCAGAGCCTTCAGCCGATATGGTTCAACTTACAATTGAGACAACAGACCCTCTTCAATATACTGCATTTAAGCTGAATGACCCTTCAAGATTGCTCATTGATTTATCCAATGTGGGATTAGGTGATGTAAAAAGCCCGATTAAAGTTGAAAAAGGGGCTGTAGGAACGGTTACATTACACTATTTTGAGCAGAGCAATACTGCAAGGGTTGAGATTGGGTTAAGTGCTCCCATATCCCATGAAATATTAAAACCTGCAGCCAACAAGATAATAGTTTCTATAAAAAATAAATCTGTTGAAGATAGTAGTATAGCAGCTGCTGCATCCGGGAAAATAGTCACTGTAAACTCTATTGATGTTCAGAGGTTATCAGATGGTAAAACAAGGATAATTGTGAAAACTGATGGTGGGGAGCCACGGTTTACCCTAATGAAGAAAGAGGATTTAAAGAGGCTCTATGTGGATGTAGAAAATGCCCATATATCGCCTCAGGGACAGAAGGCATTAGATACGGCACAGGTATCAACCTTTGTAAAAAAGGTAAGTTCATTCCAGCATAAAGATGAACCTCTGCCAATTGTAAGGATTGTTGCAGAACTTACTGAGATTCCTTCTTATAATATCTCTCGTGATGGGGCAAATATAATATTGGATATAGAGCCGCCAGGAGTAGCTTCAAAGAAGATAGAGGCAAAGCAAGCCGCTTCAGCAGATGCGAAAATAACTGATACTCTTTTAGGAGAGGAGAAGAAGTATACCGGCAGGAAGATATCTTTGGATTTTCAGGATGCTGATATAAACAATATACTAAGGCTTATAGCTGAGGTCAGTGAATTGAATGTAATAACTTCAGAAAATGTGAAGGGGAAGGTAACCATGAGACTAATCAATATCCCATGGGACCAGGCGATGGATGTAATATTAAAGACAAATCAACTTGATATGATAAGAGAAGGGAGTATTATAAGAATTGCACCTGCAACAAAGATAGCAGAAGAAAGAAAGGCGTTTAATGAGGCGAAAAAGGCAGCCGTAGAGAGCAAGGTGGTTGAAGAAGAGGTAGAGGAGCTAACTACCGAGATATTCTCTATAAGCTATGCAAAGGCAGGTGATTTAACAAAAAATCTTGAGAAGCTAAAAAGCAAGAGGGGTGACATCACTATAGATGAGAGGACAAATACACTCATAGTAAAAGATACGAGAAGAAAGATGGCTGAGATGAAGTCCCTCATTGATAAGCTGGATAAAAGGACACCTCAGGTGCTTATAGAGGCGAGAATCGTAGAGGTCAGCAGAAATTTCTCGAAGCAATTGGGAATAGAGTGGGGCGGGAAATTTAACCTTGCCTCAGATATTAATTTCCCAAATACAGTTGGTATTACAGGAAGCTCAGTAGGTACAAGTGCAGTCAGCCTCCCTGCCGCTGCCGGCTCCGGCAGTGGTGGTGCAATAAGTGCAACACTTGGAAGTGTAACAGGGGCAACACAGCTTGATGTTCGTTTATCGGCATTAGAGGCTACAGGTAAGGCAAGAATACTATCCACACCTAAAATAACTACACTTGATAACAAGGAGGCTATCATTGAAAGCGGCAGGTCAGTTCCATATCCTACAACATCTTCAGCCGGGACAACTGTCCAGTTTGTGGATGCCACAATAAGCCTTACAGTAAAACCGCAGATAACACCTGATAATTATGTATCTATGAAGATAGTAGCCACAAAGAATGAGGCAGATTTTGCAAACCAGGTTCAGGGGACACCAAGTATTATTAAAAAGAAGGCAACAACTGAGGTATTAATAAAGGATGGGGATACAACTGTTATAGGGGGACTTTATAAAACAACAAAGACCGAAAATATAGCAGGGGTTCCATGGTTCATGAAGATACCTATATTGGGCTGGTTATTTAAAAAGCAAACCGATACGGATGACGGCGAGGAACTCCTGATATTTATTACACCTAAGATAATAAGGTCATAATGGAGGTTGTAAATGTAGGGCTTGGGGAGAGAAGTTATTCAATTTACATGGGGAAAGGACTCCTCCCTGAATGTGGAAATAGAATAAAAAATATTAAAACAGGCAAAAAGATAGTTGTTATTACAAATCCTGCAGTAAATAAACTTTATGGTGATACATTAAAAAATTCTTTAACAGGTGCAGGTTTTATTGTTAATTTTGTTGAAATACCTGATGGTGAAGAATATAAAACTATAAATACTGCTGTTAAAATCTATGACAGATTGATAGATATAAAGATGGAGAGGGAATCTCCATTAATTGCCTTAAGTGGCGGGGTTACAGGTGATATAACAGGGTTTGTTGCAGCGACATACTTAAGAGGGGTTCCATACATACAGATTCCTACTACCCTGCTTGCACAGGTGGATAGCAGTATTGGTGGGAAAACGGCAGTAAATCACCCAAGAGGGAAAAACCTCATAGGGGCATTTTATCAGCCTAAGGCGGTTTTTATTGATATAGATACACTTAGGACTTTGCCAAAAGAAGAAATTCTATGCGGCATAGCTGAGATTATAAAATACGGTATTATCAGGGATAGAGATTTCTTTGAATACTTGGAAGATAACATAAAAAAACTGATTAACCTTAACGAAGATATCCTGATACATTCAATAAAGAGGTCATGTGAGATTAAGGCTGATGTCGTATCAAAGGATGAAAGGGAAACTGGTCTAAGGGCTATATTAAATTTTGGTCATACTATCGGACACGCGATTGAATCACTGACAAATTATAAGAAATACAGGCATGGTGAGGCCGTAGCAATCGGCATGGTATATGCCGCAAGACTATCATTGGAATCAGGATCTTGCAGCAATAAAGATTATGATAGGGTGGTAAATTTAATTAAGTCTGCAGGTTTGCCAACTGCAATCTCCGGTTTGAATACTAATGCTGTAATAGACTCACTTTACTTAGATAAAAAAGTAAAAGAAGAAAAGATTAGATTTATATTGATGAATGGGATTGGCTCTACAGAGATTTATAGCGACATATCTCATGAATTGATAAGAAAGGTTTTGTCACACTAATTTAATGTACAGGAAATTTCAATATTGAGATTGCTTCGCCTTCGGCTCGCAATGACAAACAAAAGCAATGGTGTCATTGCGAGGAACGATAGTGACGAAGCAATCTAAGTTCTGGAGAAGGCTATGAAGATAAAAATAGCATTATCACTGATTTTTCTCATTACTATAGTTATTGCTGGAATTGGCTGTGATTCAAGTAAGGTAAACAAGATTACAGGGCCTGTCAGCTCAGGCAGTCCGATAAATGAAGGCAACGCATTAGATTTATGGAGTGATAAGAGTAAAATTGGTGTCGGTGATACTGCAACTATATCTACAAAGATTTTTAATACAAATGGTTCTGCTTTAAGTGGATATGGTGTATACGGTGTTACAGGGACAGCTGCAACTATAAATGTAGCATATTCAGCAAATACCCATGGAACCCTTTCCGCATCATCTCAGTCGGCGACATTAGCAGGCTCAACTTCAACTGCAGGCCCAGCTACTGCAGGGGCATACTTTTTTTCTATCATTCTTACAGGTGCAACGAGAGGGACCGCTGTAATTACTGCCACCCATTTTTCAATGCAAAAAACCATCTATGTTGATATAGAATAAAACACTTTCCTTTTAACTGTCCGATGAAATCAACCAATAAAAATATTGCTGTATTCATAGATAGGGATGGGACTGCCACTGAGGAGGTTGGATATTTAAACAATATAGAGCGGCTTAACCTAATTAAAGGCACATCTCATGCGATTAAGCTCCTTAATAAAAAAGGATTAAAGGCAATAGTTGTTACAAATCAGGCAGGTGTGGCAAGGGGATATTTCCCTGAAGAGCTTATCCATAAAGCCAACGAAAGACTTAAAAAACTGCTCTCAAAATCAGGCGCCTATCTGGATGGAATATATTACTGTCCTCATCATCCCGATGGGAAGAATGAGAAATACAGGAAAATATGTAATTGCAGAAAGCCAAATCCGGGCATGATAGAAATGGCGTCCGATGAATTAGATATAGACATAAGCAGGTCATATGTAGTTGGAGATAAGTTGAGTGATGTCTCGCTTGCCCACAATGTTGGGGCAAAGGGGATTCTGGTACTCACGGGCTATGGAAAAGGGGAGCTTGAATACTTAAGTGGTGAATTTAAACAGAAACCTGATTATGTTGCAGACGACCTGTATGATGCTGTTAAGTGGATTTTGAAGGATATAAGAACAAAAGAAAAAGATTAAGGAGAATGGAGAAAAGGGAGAAAAGGAGAAAAAAGAATCTAACTTATTATCTCTCCATTTCTCCATCTTCTTCCCCCTTTCTCCTTATATGTTTTTTATAATTTAAATGGACAAAAATAGATTAAAAAATATTTTAAAGAAATTTTCAAAACAGAAGGTAATGGTAATCGGCGACATAGTGGCTGATGAATATATCCTCGGCATGACCTCACGCGTATCAAGGGAGGCACCAGTTCTTATACTTAAATATGATTCCCAGACTGTTCTGCCGGGGTGCGGGGGGAATGCTGTAAATAATATCCACTCTCTCGGAGGGACAGTGTTCCCTGTCGGCATCGTAGGAGATGATGATATGGGAAGAAAACTCATTGCCCTTTTAAAAGAAAAAGGAATAAATACAGAGGGGATTGTATCAGATGAGGGGCGATTAACCCCAACAAAGACAAGAATACTTGCGGGCGGCTCTAATACGACTAAGCAGCAGGTAATAAGAATAGACAGGGAGAATAGTAATATAATAAATAAAAGGGCAGAAGAGAAGCTCTTAAAGATTTTTAATGGGATGGCCAAGATGATGGATGCCATCCTTGTTTCAGATTATGGGCTCGGGACCATTTCTGAAAAAATCTTAAATAGTATAAACAGGCTGGCAAAAAGCGATAAAAAGGTTATCACTGTTGATTCTCGCTTTGATATTCTAAAATACCGTCACATAACAGCCGCCACACCAAATACTGAGGAAGTAGAATTTGCACTAAATACCACATTAAATGGAAATACTATCAACAAGCATGGCAGAAAGATTCTCAGCCAGATTAAGAGTGACGGTCTCCTTATAACAAGGGGTAAAGAAGGGATGACCCTCTTTGAGAAGGATGGCGGAATTACCGATATAGATATTTACGGGACTGATCAAGTGGCAGATGTGACAGGTGCAGGTGATACCGTCATTAGTGCATTCACACTTGCACTTGCCGCAAATGCTTCAATGAAAGAGGCAGCCAGACTCGCAAATTATGCAGGGGGCATTGTTGTTATGAAGAGCGGGACTGCCACGGTAAATACTCAAGAAATCGAGAGAGCTATTGATAATGGGTAAGTTAAAAAATCTTAATGAACTCAATAATATTGTTAAGAAATGGAGGGAGAAGGGGAAAAAGGTAGTATTTGCAAACGGCTGTTTTGATATCCTTCATGTGGGACATATAAGATATCTGAAGGAGGCAAAAGAACTTGGTGACCTGCTCATAGTAGCAATAAATAGTGATTCCTCTGCAAAAAAACTCAAAGGGGATGGCAGGCCTGTAACACCTGAAAATGAAAGGGCTGAAATCGTAGCCGCTATTGAATATGTTGACTATGTAACTCTTTTTAACGAGCCGAATGTATCCAATCTCCTTTTGACTCTAAAGCCTGATATTCACGCAAAGGGGACTGATTACACTGAAGATAGTGTCCCTGAGGCTGATACTGTGAGGGCATACGGCGGAAGGGTGGCAATTACAGGTGATAAAAAAGAAAGGTCATCTACGGAGATAATAAAAAAACTAAATAAACCACAGACTAACACAGACTTTAAAAATCAAAAAGAACGAAGACTTAATGAAACCACAGATTACACAGATTAACACAGATGACAGCATTGCTGTCATTCTGAGGACGAAGTCCGAAGAATCTCAAAGCGAGATTCCTCGCTTCGCTCGGAATGACATTTCTTTTTTTTAATCTGTGAAAATCTGTGGCTAAATATATTATGAATCGGATACTGATTGTCAAGCTTAGCTCTATCGGTGATGTTGTTCATGCCCTTCCGGTGCTAAGAACTATCAGGTATAACCTCCCCAATTCATACATTGCGTGGATTGTTGAAGAGAAGACAAGGGAAATACTGGAGGGGAACAAAGATGTTGACAGGATTATTACTATAAATACTAAAAAGTGGCGCAAGGGAATGTCATTGCGAGGCGACCCTGAACTTGATTCAGGGGAAGCAATCCCAGCCATATTCAGAGAACTATTGAATGTTATAAACACACTCAGAAAAGAGAGATTTGATACCGCAATAGACCTTCAGGGGCTTATCAAGAGCGGTGTTATTTCATATTTAAGCAGGGCAAAGACCCGAATTGGATTTGATTCAGGAAATTGCAGGGAATCTTTAAACATCCTATTTACAAATAAAAAGGTCTCTCCTGAAAAGGAAGACAGCCATGTAGTTGATAAAAATTTAAGCCTCCTTAAGCCTTTCGGTTTTAAGGAAATTAAAAGAGATTTTTTTATAAGTCCTTCACCGAAAGATGACAAATATGTAAATGATTTTCTCTTGAAAAGCAGGATAAATGGAAAGCCCATTATTGCAGTCAATTTAGGTGCAGGCTGGAAGACAAAGGAATGGGGCATAAAAAATTACGCCGGACTGTGCGACCGTATCATTTCAGAAATTGGTGCTAATATTATTCTTACATGGGGACCCGGCGAGGAGAATATGGTAAAGGGTATTATGGATTTAATGGCATATAAGCCCTTCGTCGCACCACCTACTACATTGAAACAGCTTGTTGCACTCTTAAGAAGATGTGAACTTTTTATAGGCGGGGATACAGGACCTCTCCATATAGCCGCGGCACTGAAAATACCAACTGTTGCAATTTATGGCCCTTCTGACCCATTAAGAAATGGCCCTTATGGAGATAATCATTTTATAATACATAAGAAAATTGAGTGCAGTGGATGCTACAAGAGAAGTTGTGATACAATTGAGTGCATGAAAATAATTTCAATAGATGATGTTTTCTCGGCAGTTACTAAACAAGTATCAAGTATCAGAGTATCAAAGTATTAAGACTTTGACTCTTTGATACTTTGTATCTTTGACACTTTTTAAAAGGAGGAGGAATTATGCCAATAGATAAGGAACTTTTGGATATCTTAGCATGCCCCAAATGTAAAGGGGATATATATCTTACCCATGATGGAAATGGGCTCATCTGTAAAGCCTGTAAGCTTATGTATGAGATTAAGGATGATATACCAATAATGCTGATTGATGAGGCAGTAAAACTTGATGAGAATCTTAATCCGATAAAGTAACAACAATCTAAAAGTGTCAGTGTCAGTGTCAGTGTCAGTATTTTTTTCTGACACTGACACTATTCACTGACACTGCTTTATAATTTCCTATGTCTTTTATGAAAAAAGAAAGCGGAAATATCCAATCCCTCAACTCCTTTTTTGGTGAAGGGACATTTATGAAGGGAGTTTTAAAATTTAGCGGGGCGCTCCGTTTTGATGGCAAATTTGAGGGAGAGATAATAACTAACGATACCTTCATAATTGGGAAGACAGGGGTAATAAATGCAAACATATCAACGGGCACTCTTTTAAATTCAGGTGAAGTTACTGGAAATGTATCGGCAAATCATAAAATAGCTATTCATTTGGAGGGGAAACTCCTCGGCAATATAAAGACACCAATATTATACATACAAGAAGGGGCGCAATTTGATGGAAACTGCGAGATGCACAGGGAAAGGAAAGAAAGAGCAGCAGCAACAGGTCAGTTACCCTTTGAGAAAAAGAGAGGTTACTTACAATCTATAAGGATAGATAAAAAACGGATAAAAATTACTGCAGGAGTTTTGGCAGGCTTATTAATTATATTTGCCTTGTATAATCTTAGGGGTAATTTGAATATCAGAGATAAATTTAAGAGCTTGATAAAGCGAGAAGACCCTTCAGAACTTATTCAGAAGGGTCTATCACTAAAAGAGAGCGGCAGGACAGATGAGGCAATAGCAACATTTAAGAGATTGGCAGAGTTGAATTCACAGGACACTGAGATGCATCTGTCAACTGCACAGGCATTTACAGAGATGGGATTAGAAGATGAATCTATATCAGAATACGAAAAGGCTATAAATCTTAACCCTGAAAATTTAGAGCCATATCACAAACTGCTTCAGTTATATACAAAAAAAGAGATGGATGATGGTGCAATTGCCACACTAAAAAGAATTATAGAGAGGGATAACAAAAATTTAAAGATGCATCTTGATTTAGCGGCTCTGTATGAGAAAAAGAATATGTTGAATGATGCATATCGGGAATATAAAAGTATAATAGCCCTTGCACCTGACCACGAAGAGAGTATTTACAATCTCGGTGTAATAAGCCTTTCTAAGGGATTGGATGCTGAGGCAGTTGAAATGTTTAAGAGGGTCATAAAAATCAATGATAAAAACATAGAAGGGCATCTGAATCTGGCCAATATTTATTACGAAAAAGGATTAGATGGTGAGGCATTAAATGAATATAAAAAAGTAGAAGAGATTGACACCCAGCATCCTGAATCATCCAATAATAAGGGTTTTAACGCCATTAGTTTAGAGAAATTAGATACAGCGGCAGCAGAATTCAATAAAGTTATAAGAGCTGATGAAAAAAATGTGAGGGCTCACCTTGGGCTTGCCATAATATATGGACGGAAAGGGGCTAATGATAAGGCAATTCAGGAATGCAAGAAGGCAATTGAAATATCACCGCACCATGCACCTGTCTTGAATAGACTGGCATGGTTATATGCAAAACAGAATATAAATATAGATGAGGGTATTAAATTATCAAGAGAGGCAATCCAGATAAATTCAAACTCGCCTGAATATTTGGATACCCTGTCAGAGCTCTATTATATAAAGGGGGAGTTTGATAATGCCATTGAGACCATAAATAAGGCGATAGGTTTAAAGTCTGAAGATATTTATTACAAAAAACAGCTAAAGAAATTTACTGCAGCAAAAAGAACAAAAACCTAACTGAAACCACAGATTACACAGATTAACACAGATTTTAAAATCTTATTCTTATCCATTTCTCCTCGTTATCTTGTGTCAATCTTGTGAAATCTTGTGGTTACTCTTATAATTCCCTACACATTGCAAAAAAATAAATCCAAAAAATGCATGAAAGCATTTGTTCATTATTTGGGATAAAATTATTTTATGGGGAAACTCTGAAGGGCATCCTCAATACCGATTGACAAAAGCTGATCCACTGTCTGCCAGCTTCCACCGCCACGGAGGAAATTTTTTATATTAAGCACATTTTCAGAAAGTGCTTCCTGTGTCTTATCAAATCTGATTTTCCATAAAATATCGCCTGACTTTACATCTACCAAAACTGCGGTAAATGCAGCAGAGGCAGGCTTGTTTACTGCCCACGATGTACCATCTCTCTCCTCATAACGTAATACAACACCCATCAAGACCGCATCTGCATTGATGGTATCACCAAAACTTTTCCCAAGAGAAATATTATAAGTATCTAAGAGATTTTTATCCATAGATTCATATATAAGATTCACATCTGTTTCAGAGATTAATTTTATAGCCTTATTACTTAATAAACCATGATAAACCAATGACGCAACATTCATACCCGAATCAGGTTCTACTTTCCCCCTTTTGAAGGTCTGGCCTGTTAAATGGCATATTACAGCACCATTTTCAGGAGGGTTGAGACTGCCGGTTCTGAAAGGGAGGACGGCAATACTTCTGATTGAAATAGTATCAGGTCGGGCAGAGTACAGAATGACTACACCCGAATGCGGTTTGAAACTCTGGCATGAACTTAAATATAAAATACAAAAAGCAAAAATTACTGAATTTAATATTATCCTTTGAAACTTATTTTCTATTTTCATTTGAATTTATTTGATTATTCAGTTTATCAAGTTTTTTCCTCAGGGTAATCTCATGAACCTTATAGACAAATTCCCTCTTTTTGTTTATGAAAATTACCGGTATAGACTCTTTATACTCGCTGTAAACCTTTTCGTCTTTGGTAATGTCAATTTCAGTAATCCTTAAAGGGTAATCTCTGGCAACACTTTTCAGCACATCCTTTGCAGATTCACAAAGGTGGCAATCATCTTTTGTATATATCTCTATATCTATTAAACTCATCAGGCTATTGACAGATTCAACATCAGGTATTATATTATAGTTGAGCCATTAAGAGTTTGGGCAAACAAGGGAAAGGACGGATGAACCGATCCTGTGTTAAGACCCAGATATGAGTGAGACAGTCATTAAATGGCTCAAGGCCCCGAACTTTTCGCGGTAGGTTGAGTGGTTAGGGTTTTAAAGTTCGGGGTTATTTTTTTAATATATTCTTACCATCAAGTTTGATAACCTTTGGCTTAATAACCCTTGCCTCGTCCTCATCCATTATTGCATAAGATGCAACGATTATCAGATCGCCTATTGTCACAAGGCGGGCAGCAGCACCGTTTACACTTATAATTCCGCTGCCGGCTTTACCCTCTATAGCATAAGTCTCAAACCTATTCCCATTATTTATATCATAGACCTGAACCTGTTCAAAGGGTAATATGTCTACAGCCTTGAGGAATTCACTGTCTATTTCAATACTCCCCTCATAATTTATATTGGCATCGGTAACCTGTGCCCTGTGAATTTTTGCCTTGAGCATTATTCTTTTCATAATATTAGCTGATTACACAGATTTAATCTATGTAATCTTGTCTTTTAATCGGTGTAATCTATATTTCTTTCACCTCCACTATACAATTATCTATAAGACGGGCATTCCCTATCCTGACAGCTATGGCTATCAGTGCCCTGTCGTTAATTATTTTCACATTCTCCAGTGTGTCAGGGTCACAGATAGAGATATAATCTATGTTTATACCCTCTTCGTTCTTAATGACCCTTTCCATTTCTGTTATTATCTTTTTGGATATCCTCTCGCTGTCCTTTACCATCTCCTGAGATATCTTAAGTGCCTTATATATAGCAGCAGCGGATACTATCTCCTTTTGATTTAAATATCTATTCCTTGAACTCATCGCAATTCCATTTCCCTCTCTTATTGTTGGCATATTTATAATCTCAATATCTAAATTTAAGTCTCTTGCCATCCTTCTTATAACCAACAACTGTTGATAGTCTTTTTCCCCAAAATACGCCTTGTGAGGTTTAATAATATTAAAGAGCTTTAATACAACTGTTGCAACCCCTTTAAAGTGACCTAATCTAAACTTACCGCATAGGAGTTCTGTAATGTCTTCTACATTTACAAAAGTCTTATACCCTTCCGGGTACATCTCATCCGTTGACGGCAAAAATAAATAATCAATTCCACTATCAGATGCTGTTGTCTTATCTTTTTCTATATCCCTTGGATAACTGTGGTAGTCCTCTCCAGCAGTAAACTGGGTTGGATTTACAAATATTGAGAGTATAACTACATCATTATCCTTTTTTGCCTTCTCTATAAGGGAAGTATGCCCCTTATGAAGTGCACCCATTGTCGGGACAAAACCGATACTCTTCCTCTTATTTCTTAAATCCAGAGATGCCTTGTGCATTTCTACAATTGATCCGATTACTTTCATGTAATTATTAGCCACAGAGTTCACAGAGAATGCAGAGGAAAACAATAAGGAGAAATGGGGAAATTTGAGAAAGGGGGAATGGGAAAAATATTTTATTTTCCCTTTTCTCCATCTCTCCATCTTCTCCCTTTCTCCTTAATCTTTTTTGTTTTTGTCTTTCTCTGTGCCTCTGTGTCTAATTAAGTTTTTGTTCCTTTCTGAACAGGGCGGAGATGTCTCTCTTCCATAAAATAGCTGTGGTCATCTGTAGGAAAATTCCCATCTGCCACATCCTTAATATATTCCTTTACCGCATTTTTAATAATCTCTCCTCCCTCTACATATCTCTTCACAAATTTCGGTTTAAATTCCCCTGACAACCCAATAATGTCGTGAATAACCATAACCTGCCCGTCACAGAACTGCCCTGCACCAATCCCAATAGTGGGTATTTTTACTTTCTGTGTTATCTCTTTAGCCAATTCAAGCGGTATCCCCTCAAGCACAATTGAAAATGCCCCTGCATCTTCCAAAGCCTTTGCATCCTCAATTATATCCCTTGCCTGTATAGATTTTCTGCCCTGAACCTTATATCCGCCAAACTTATGTATTGACTGTGGTGTAAGCCCTATATGCCCCATGACAGGTATACCTACCTCCGCAATAGCATTTACAATCTCCTGCATGGCAATCCCGCCCTCTAATTTTACTGCCTCTGCCCCACCCTCTTTTATCAGCCTGCCTGCGTTTTTTAGTGCATCATCAATAGAGACCTGATAGGACATGAAAGGCATATCTGCAACAAGAAGGGCACTCTTAACCCCCCTCTTCACAGCCTTTGTGTGATATATAATATCTTCAAGAGTCACAGGGAGGGTATTTTCATAACCGAGGACAGTCATCCCGAGTGAATCACCGACCAAAATGATATCTATACCTGCCTCATCTATAAGCTTTGCAAATGGATAATCATAGGCAGTCAGGGCGGCAATCTTTTTCCCCTCAGACTTCATTTTCTGTATGTCAATAATCGTGACCTTGTTCTTTTCCATTACCATTACCTCCCAAAATAAAAAAGCCTTCTGAACTGGTTCAGAAGGCTTAACTTTCCATAGTAACAGTTGGGGTTAACCCCTACCACGGCATTAATAAATTAACGGCTAACCTGTAACTTAGAGCCTTTATTAAGGTCTCCTGTTACTATCTGCTGATACAACCGAAAATACCTTCCATCCCGGTCCAGTTAAATGGATCCAAGTGGCGAATAATATTCTCTACCTTTTTTATGTGATAAAATCTTTTTAATTAAATCCTTTAAATCCTCTTTTCTCTCAATAAAATTAATCTCGTTAGCATTCACAATCAAAATCGGCGATTGGGTATAATGAAAAAAATAGTTATTGAATGCCTTATTTACCCCATCAAGATACTCGTCACTGATATTTTTTTCAATAACCCTGCCCCGCATGTTTATCCTTTTCTTCAGTGTATCAATATCAGCCTGCAGGTATATGAGCAAATCCGGCTTCGGGATTTTATGCCTCAATATGGAATATACATCCTCATAAAGCCTGATCTCATCATCATTAAGATTAATATACGCAAATATTCTGTTCCTGTCAAATATATAATCAGTAATTGTAACCCTGTTGAATAGGTTATACTGTGAAAGGCTCATCTGCTGCCTGTATCTGCTCAGCAGGAAAAACATCTCGGCCTGGAAGGCATATCTCTCCCGGTTTTTATAGAATCCTTCAAGGAATGGGTTGTCTTCAACAGTTTCTAACACTGTATGTGCATTGAAATATTCACCGAGCAGCTGCACAAGGCTGGTCTTCCCAACACCTATTGGGCCTTCAATAGCGATATATCGGGCTTTATCCAATTCCATAGAGGCTCTACTTTCTGCTCTTCACCGACTTCATTTAACAGCAAACTAACACTCTTTTTTATAACAGGATGGATGAGATTTTCATCTATCTCAGACAGAGGTTCAAGGACAAACCTCCTCTCATGCATCCTCGGATGGGGAATTTTTAATTTATCATCATCTATTATCAAATTGTTGAATATAAGGATATCAAGGTCAATTGTCCTCGGGCCATGTCTTATATCCCTTTTTCTCCCCAATCTTTTTTCCACATCCTGCAAATCAGACAATAGAGAATAAGGTGTCAGGTCAGTCTCAATTTTTACCACACAATTTACAAACCAGTCCTGCTTAATATGACCGATCGGCTCGGCTCTGTAAAGAGAAGAAACCGCCACTATTCTATTACCTTTTATCAATCCTATCTCTTTTACGGCTTTTATGCAATTATCTATCGCATCACCAACATTAGAACCTATACCAATAAAGACAGGATAGCCAGACATAATAAAAATTCCCCATACATGGGGGGAATATTACCGTTCCATGTACCTTTTATAAACGGTAATAATAAAAAGCGCTATCATAAACTCACCGGATAATGCCTCAAAAACGGCAAACATCTTCCCTATACCCACAGGTGTATAGTCGCCGTATCCGAGGGTAACGAAATTTACCATGCTGTAATAGAAGGAATCATACAGGACGCTGAGGTTTTCAGGTAACGATTGAGCTGCGGATAGTTTGTAATACCTTCCCGATGAGTGATGTATGCCTATAAAGCTGAAAATTACTGAAAACAGTAATACGAATATCAGCAAAAAGCTGATGATTCTATAAGGCATCTCCCCATACCCCGTTGACATATCTATCACCGCAGACCATAAACGCTCCAGCGAAAAATATGGCATCTGTTTGCGTTTGGCAACCATCTCCCTGTAATAGTATTTTCCTGCCTCATAGGAAAGCCCTCTGCTCTTGAAATTATTCTTTATATTCCGGTATACCTCTTCCGCTTCAAAATATTTTTCCTTAGCCTTTTCTATATCCCCTTGCTTTAAATAATGGTCTCCCTCACGCTCGTTTTTTATTTTTTGGTCATCCCCCAAATTAATATCATGCAATTCAGCATCACCAAAGACAGTTCCCAAAAGGTCGGCATTATCAAGATTCGTACCCTTTAAATTTGCCTTATCAAGATCAGCCTTGAAAAGACACGCATTGGAGAGATTCGCCTTGAATAGATGTGCGTTTCGCAGGTCTGCCTTCTTAAAATTCACATTATGCAAATCAGCCTGTATCAAATTGATGTCTTTTAGATTGGCATTTTTTAGCTGATAACCTTCAAGACGGCATCCTTTTTTATATTTTTCTTCAATCTCCTTTTTTATATCATCACCACTTTTGTCTGCGGAAGGATTATGCCAGAAACAGTAATCAGAATTACCATCTACAGACTCCTGACAAATCGTTCTGTCACGGAACTGATATTTGCAATGGACGATAGTCAACCTATATTCCCTTCAAAATTCAAGTTTCATCTCCGATAACCTTTTCCGAACCTCTTCCATAACCCTCTTTTCCTCCTTCTCCCCATTTGCAATGAATGTAGCAGAGAGACGGATATAGTGTCCAACATCATCCCATGGAACTGTAGAGATTAATTTCTCTGTTATAAGATACTCGGAAAAGTCCTCAGCCAGTTCAAACCTCCTTCCGCCTTTTATACCTTTTGGCGCCCTTACATATAAATAAAAAGAGCCTCCTGGCATTTTTGCATTAAAACCAACTGAATTTAATACATCTACCATCATCTTGAGTCTTCTCTTATATTTTTCACAGATGGCATCAGTTATTTCAGGATGCTCCAACGCATGAATACCTGTCTTTTGTATTGCTATGAACTGTCCTGAATCATAATTGTCCTTTACGAATCCAAACCCGCTTACCACAAGGGGATTGCCTGTTACAAATGCCAGTCTCCATCCTGTCATATTAAAAGCCTTTGATAGAGAATGAACCTCCACACCAACATCTTTGGCCCCGGGAATGGAGAGAAAGCTTAAAGGCTTTCCGCTATAATTCAATGAAGCATAAGCCGCATCCTGAACTACTACAATATTATTCTCCTTTGCAAACCTTATAACTTTTTTATAGAATTCTGCATTGGCAGTAGCACCTGTTGGATTATTGGGATAGTTTAAATAAAGGAGCTTTGCCCTTTTTCTCATATCATTTGGTATTGAATCTAAATCAGGCATAAACCCATTTTCTTCTTTTAATGACAGATTATAAACCTCCCCGCCATACCACTTCGTATGAGTTGCTATTACAGGATAGCCCGGCACTGTCATAAGGGTAACATCACCGGGATTTATATAAATAGCAGGAAACATCGCAAGGGCTGGTTTAGAGCCTATGGAATGGAGCACCTCATTTATAGGGTCAACTGATACCCCATATATCTTTTCCATATACTTTGAGGCTGCATCCTTGAACTCCTGTATCCCATTGTCTGCATAACCCCTGTTTTCGGGTTTTGTGCACTCAACCTGCATTGTCTTAACAACCTCAGGGAAAGCCATCTCGTCAGGCTCCCCGACTCCGAGGTCTATAAGCTCAACACGAGGGTTCTTCTCCTTTGCAGCCCTCTTTGCCCTCTTGATTTTTTCAAACTTGTATATCTTTGTATCCTTCCCAAATTTTTCCCCTCCGAGCCTTTCGGCAAAGATGGACTGTATGTAACTCTCTGCCATTAAACCTCCCTATTTATACCCTTTTTCTTTAATTTTTCTATTAATGTAGTCCTCTTTATACCAAGCAGATTAGCAGCCTTTGCCTTATTCCATTCTACCTTTTTCAATGCCTCAAGTATAAGTTTGTTTTCAAAATCTTCTACCATTTGATTTAGATTAATGCCACTTTCAGAAATATTTATAGCTGGCTGAGATGTATCTTCAATGGCTGCATTATCAGATATGACCAGCCGTTCATCTTCAGTATGAATATGGGGCTTCCCATCCCATTTCTGAACCTTTTCAGGCAGGTCTGCCGGCCTTACAATCCCTTTCCCTTTTAATATAACTGTCCGTTCAATTATATTTTCAAGTTCCCTCACATTCCCGGGCCAGTGATATTCAGATAGACATTTCATTGCCTCCTCTGAAAATCCCTCAATATTCCGGTTTTTTATGCGGTTGAACTTCAATAAAAAGTGATTTGCCAAGATTGGTATATCCGATTTTCTCTCTCTGAGCGGGGGGATTGAAATGGGGATTACATTTAATCTGTAAAAGAGGTCTTCCCTGAATTTATTTGATTCAACCTCCTTCTCCAAATTCCTGTGGGTAGCGGCAATAACCCTGATATCAACCTTCAGGGATTTCATTCCGCCCACCCTTTCAAACTCCTGCTCCTGAAGAACCCGTAACATTTTAACTTGAAGGGCAGGGCTCATATCACCTATCTCGTCAAGGAATATCGTGCCGCTGTCTGCAAGTTCAAACTTCCCCATCCTCATCCTTATGGCACCTGTAAATGAGCCCTTCTCGTGACCAAACAACTCGCTCTCAAGGAGCTCCTCCGGGATTGCACCGCAATTTACAGGTATAAGGGGTTTGTCTGCCCGTCTGCTGTTATAATGTATCGCCTTTGCAACCAGTTCCTTCCCTGTCCCGCTCTCGCCAAGTATCAAAATCGTACTGTCATCATCCAATATCTTTTCTACAAGGGATAAGACACCCTTTATCTTCTCGCTTTCCCCTACAATACCGCTAAAGTCAGGTTTGGTGGCAGGCATACAAAAAAATTATTAACACATATTGATAGGAGATGTCAAAAGAAATATAGTTTGCACCCTTATTAAGAAAAAACTTTGACAAAATGAATTGAATTGTTAGAATAGTGAGCCTGTTGCACAAATAGCAAAAAAACAGAAAATGTCATGCTGAACTTGTTTCAGCATTTAATAAATTATGCAAAGATATTTTTTTCCTATTGCCTTTATCCTGCTATTCCTATTTTCTGCAAAGGTCTATTCTCAGCCTCTACCCTCACAGCCAGACGAACTCAAGCAGGGCATTTTCAATCTTAAAGAAGAAAACTACGAAGAGGCAGTGGAGGATTTTAAGAAGGCGAGGGAGTTAAACCCGGACTCATCCATCACTGCATATTATCTCGGCATAGCCTATAAAAAGATTCAGAACTATCCCGAAGCAAAGACACATCTAAAAGATGCACTCACCCTATCACCAAAGGTTAAGGAGGCAGTCGTTGAACTTGCCGATGTATTATATCAACTTGGAGAAATGAAAGAGGCATTAAAAGAGATTGAAATTGCAGATAGTCAGGGTATGAATACACCACAGACCACATTTCTGAAAGGTATGCTCCTATTAAAACTTGGAATGGAATCAGATATAGTGATAGAAGAAAATATCATCATATACGGAGGAAAAAACTATTCCTATACCAAAAATGATGATGGGACTATAACAATAGAAGAAGGTCCACTAAGCAGCAGAAAATTTTATGTAGCCAATAAAGAGGCAAAAGAATCATTCAAGAAGGCAAAAACACTTGACGAAAAACTCACCACATCATCAGACTTTCAAATCGCAATGGCAACTATGCAGGAGGGGGATTTAAACGAGGCAAGAGATATATTCAAAGAGATTATAATAAAAGACCCGAATGCAGACATAGCCCAATTTGCAAACCAGTATATAGATGCAATAACAAAGAGAATCAAAGAAGAAAGGCCATATAGACTCACAGCAGGCATCCAATATCAGCATGACAGCAATGTAATATTAAAGCCGGGTGATGTAACAGCATCGGCAGGCATATCCGGAGAGTCTGACAGTGCAGGAATAATCAATCTGAGGGGAGAATATCTCCCAGGGTTAAAAGCACCATTTGGATTAAAGACACAATATTCTTTATACCAGAACCTTCATGGAAGATTAAAGAATTACGATGTCCAGAGTCATTCCATTGCAATTGTCCCCAATTACAATCTTACAAGCGGCTCAATAAGCCTTCTCACAAGCTATAACTTAACCCGTGTTGACAATCTTGACTATCTAAAAACCTTAACCCTCTCACCGACATATACCTTTTTTATTTCAAAAACGCAGTTTGCCACAGGCTCATTAAAATATCAGGATAAAAAATATGTAAAGGCGCCGACAGGTGCTGATGAGGACAGGGAGGGCAGTGATACTAATATTGGCATCTAATGGTTTTATCTGCTATTTGAAAACAAGGGTTTTATAAATGGACGATATGAATATAACAGAGAGGATGTAAAAGGGAAAAACTGGAAATACTCTGGCAATAGGTTTGGACTGAGTCTCCTTTCTCCACTAACACTGATTACTCAAAACTTAACACTAAATTTAGGCGGGGAGGCATACTCACAGAACTTTGATAATACCCATACAGTATTTCTAAAAAAGAGAGGGGACACCACATATACCTTTAATACGATGCTGACATATAACATCTATGATGATGTTGATATTCAGTTGCAGTATGTGGACATCCGGGGTGTTTCAAATATATCAGTTTATGACTATAACAAGAATATGGTAACTATTGGTTTGGAGGGGAGGTTTTAATTTATCCCGGATTATGCATTAACCACAGATGAACACAGGTAAACACTGATAAAACAAAAACTTATTATAATTCTTCTTTCTTTTAATTCATTAAATAACCTGTGTTAATCTGTGTTTACCTGTGGTTTCACGCATTTTTTGGGTTTATATCTATCTGGTGTGGGCTATAATCTCACCTCTTGAGGCAACATTCATCTTTCTCATAATATTTTTAATGTGGTCTTTTACTGTATATTCGCTGATGAATAGTTTTTCTGAGATAGTTTTATTTGAAAGCCCTTCACTGATGCACTCCAGCACTTCTAATTCTCTATTTGACAGCCCAAATTCTGCCCTAACTTTTTCAATGTCTGTCTGATGTCTTAAGATTATTTTTTCTAACAGCACAACAATGTGAGTTGGACTTTTGCTTTCAGGATTCCCCATAAAGGAAGCCCTCATAGAGCAAGTACCCATATCACTATGCAGCACTGCACAATTCAAATCAGTTGAAGCAGTTCCGATTTCATTTGCATTTTTTTTGAGACGATTGCAGAGACTATAAATCTCATTAAGAGTGTTCTGCCTTTTCTCTCCCTTTGCAGGCTTGCCCTCGAGTGAATCTATCGGGGGCTTCTGCAAATCAGGGAGCATATCCAATGCCTCTTTATTGGAATAGAGGAGATTATTATCCATGTCAAAGATAAGCATACCGGGGGCTGAACGTCCTTTTATGATTTCATGCAGGTTGTCCATAGTGCCAAACCATCTTCCCTTAATCTTTCAATATGTTTAATATACAACAAAACGCTCATATTTTACACTATTAAAGGAACAAGAAAAAGATTAAGGAGAAATGGGGAAATTAGGGAAAAGGGGAAAAATATTAAAAGTGTCAGAGTATCAGAGTATCAAAGTGTCAGAGTAAAAAAACTTTGACACTATGACACTTTGACTCTTTGATACTCTAATTTATCTCTCCATCTCTCCATCTTCTTCTCCCTTTCTCCTTATATGTTTTTTATAATTTCCTATACATAAAAAAATCCCACTTTTGAGGGATTGACTGAAAAGCAAATAAATATTAAAGTTAGTGCAATTTAACATGAGGAGGAGGAAATATGACTACATTTAATGAAGAGAATAACCGGTTAAAATTGAGAAATCCCTTTAACCACTCATTTTCTTTTGACCTTATTGATATAGAATTGGGCTATCTGAAGAATGTCAATTGTGCAGGGGTTGGAGTTGATATAAGCGAAACAGGATTAGGGATGGCATCAAACCATGCCTTAAAAAAGGCTCAGGTAGTAAAACTCTATTTGCCGTTCTATGAAAAGGATATGCCCTTACCTGTATTTGCAGAGGTGATGTGGTCAAAGGCTGACAACAGTTATTTCAGGACAGGTTTAAGATTCTTATACCTGAATGTAACTAACTTCGGGCTTGACCTGTGATTAAGAGGGTATTTATGGAACAGGCAGAATATAAATGTAAATGCTTTGAGTATAGGATGGTGTCATTGCGAGGGACTACAGTCCCGAAGCAATCTAAACGGTTAGGGATTGCTTCGTTGTCACTCGCAATGACAAGAAATATTAAAATCAGGCTCTTAATTTCTTTTATTCTTCTATTCCTTTTCCCCACTCCTTCCTTTGCTGATTCTTCGACAGGCTCAGAAGTCGGCTCATTTTCAAAAATAGAAGGCAGAGTAGATATACTTAAAGAAGGTGCTCCCACGACTGCCCCTGTAAAGGTCAATGACAATGTCTCTATGGGTGATATAGTTCGGACAAAAAGTGACGGAAAGGCAGAGATTACATTCAAAGACGACACAACAGTCCGACTTGCCCCTGAAACCCGAATGAAGATAGACGAATATGTCTTCAATCCTGACAACAGCAGGAAGACAGGGGCTTTAGGTCTATTCAGAGGTAAGGTAAGGGCGGTAGTATCAAAGACAAAGGGCGGCATAATACCTGTAGGAATAAGCACATCATCATTTAATATAAATACACCAACTGCCATAGCAGGCGTAAAAGGGACAGACTTCTTTGTATTCTACGCTCAAGGCATGACAGGGGTTATCTTTAAAGAAGGAAGCGGTTTCGTAGCAAACCCAAACATGCCCGATAAGATTGTGAACATAAATGCAGGACAGATAACCTTTGTAGCAGCCCCTAATGCCCCGCCATTAACACCAAGACCTGCATCAAATATAGAAATGGCACAACATTCAAAAGATACAACACCGGCAGAAAAACCAAAGGAAAAGAAGGAAGAGGGGCAGAAACCAAAAGAAGAGAAATCCGAAGTAAAGGAAGCTAAGGCAGAAGATAAAGGGGATAAAGGTAAAGAAGATAAAAAAGATGAAGGTAAATCGGAAGTAAAAGAGGCAAAGGCAGAGGGGAAGCAAGATGGAGGAGAATCTGAAGGCGAAGGGGAGACATTACTTGCATCCACTTCAGAAGGCACACATGCTGAGAACAAAGCAGGTGAAAATCAATCCGAAGGAACACCTCAATCACCAGCCACAGAACAAGCCCCATTAATGACAATGGCAGATAAACCACCTCCAGCAATGGAAGCAGTAAGTTTCTCGGCAGTTGATATGACAATGGCAGGTCCTGATTTAATGTCTCCAACTATCGGTGGAGATTTGTTTGGATTCGCACCGCCAACTGATATTGGTGTTATACCAGATACAATTGCAACAACAACTACAATACCTGACATATCTACATTATTACCGATTACAGAAACTCAGCCTCAGACACTGAAGAATACGGATGTAACAGTGAATGTAGTGTTTCAATGAAAAAAACAGAACAAAAACATAATGAAACCACAGAGGCACGGAGGCACAGAGAGGGCAGATAAGAATTATGAAACAATCATGTCTATTAATGCCAGACACAAAAAGGGATGAAAATGTCATTGCGAGGGAGCGAAGCGACCGAAGCAATCTAAAAGGCGGGATTGCTTCGCCGGAGCCTGCCCTGAGCGATGAAACAAGATTGCTTCGCTTCGCTCGCAATGACACAAGCGAAGGGGCTCGCAATGACAAAGTGGGGATTCAGGTGAAAAGAACAATCTTAACCTTAACCTCAGCCTTAACCTGTCTTCTATTGAACTCCTGTGGTGGCGGCGGCGGGGGCTCATCATCAACAGAAGGTGGTAAATCCTTTGTAAAAATAACATTAGGTGGAAGTGGAAAACCTGTCATCAATTCCGAACAGGGGACAGGCTTTAGAGAAAATTCAATACCCTCAAATATATACAAACTCTCATTCACAATAAGTGCCTCTGACATGGCAACAGCAAATAAAGATGTTCTTGTTGCAGGACAAACTGCTGTAACAGAAACTTTTTCAATACAAAATGGCAGCAGCAGATATTTTCTTATAGAGGCAAAGGATAGTTCAGGGACTGTTCTTTATAAAGGGGATACAACAAAAGATCTTGACGGCACACCTGTAACCCTGGATATTGTTATGGTTGACCAGAATACAACAGGTGGAGGGACAACTACTACCACCACAGGCACAACTACCACAACTACAACAGCGACAACAACAACTGCAACCACTACAACAACCACGACAACAGATACAACAGCGCCGACAGTATCATCAGTAAGTCCCGGGAGTGGCGCAACAGGAGTTGCAATCTCTTCCACCATAACAGCTACTTTCAGTGAGGCAATGGATTCATCAACGATTACCACATCCACATTTACTGTAGGTGGTGTTTCAGGCACAGTAACCTACTCTGGCACAACAGCCACATTTACACCATCGAGCAGTCTCTCTTACTACACCACCTATACAGCAACAATTACAACAGGAGTAAAAGATTCAGCAGGGAATGCAATGGCAAGCAGTTACTCATGGAGCTTTACAACAGTACTCATGGGCGGGACGATACAGGGCAGTGCATTAAACCTCACAAGTTCCAATGCTGCTGTTACAACCCTTGCAGGCACTGCAGATTCTTCCGGCACAACAGACGGCACAGGAACAGCAGCAAGATTTAATAGTCCTAACAATATAACCACAGATGGGACATATCTATTCGTAGCCGAAGAGGGGAATCATATTATTCGTAAGATTGTTATATCCACAGGGGTTGTTACTACTCTTGCAGGTTCTGCCGGTTCTTCCGGTTCAACCGATGCCACAGGCACAGCAGCAAAGTTTAATTCTCCTGCTGGTATAACCACAGATGGGACAAGTCTGTTTGTAGCTGATACTTATAATCACACAATCCGTAAGATTGTAATATCCACAGGTGTTGTTACAACTATTGCAGGCACTGCGGGTTCAATTGCCTCAACAGATGGCACAGGCACATCTGCAAGATTTAATTATCCTGCTGGTATAACCACAGATGGGACAAATTTGTATATAACTGATTACAATAATCATACAATCCGTAAAATCGTTATATCCACAGGTGTTGTTACAACACTTGCAGGTTCTACTACCAGTGGCTCAACAGATGCCACAGGCACAGCAGCAAGCTTTAATAATCCTTATGGCATAACCACAGATGGGACAAATTTGTTTGTAACTGATTGGGGCGGCACTACCATCCGCAAAATTGTCATCTCAACTGCGGTTGTTACAACTATTGCCGGTTCAACAGATGGCACAACAGACGGCATAGGCACGGCAGCGCTGTTTTCTTACCCTGAAGGCATAACCACAGATGGGACAAATTTATTTGTAGCTGATAATGGTAATAGCACTATCCGTAAGATTACACCCACCACACTTATGGGCGGCTCTATGCAGGGCAATTCGTTAAATCTTACAACTGCGGTTACCACCCTTGCAGGCACTGCACTTTCTTCTGGCACAACTGATGCCACAGGCACATCAGCAAGATTTGCCCATCCATATCACATTACCACTGATGGGACAAATCTATTTGTAGCTGACCAGACTAATCATACCATCCGTAAGATTGTTATATCCACAGGTGTTGTTACAACAATTGCAGGCACTGCAGGTTCTGCCGGTTCAACAGATGCCACAGGCACATCTGCATTGTTTAATTCTCCTGCGGGAATAACTACAGATGGGACAAATCTATTCGTAGCTGATTACTCTAATCATGAAATCCGTAAGCTCGTCATATCCACAGGTGTTGTTACTACTCTTGCAGGAAACTCGAATTCTCCTGGCTCAACAGATGCCACAGGCACGGCTGCAAGCTTTTATTTGCCTAAAGGTATCACCACAGATGGGACAAATCTATTCGTAGCTGAGGAGGGGAACCATATTATTCGTAAGATTGTCATATCCACAGGTGTTGTTACTACAATTGCAGGCACTGCCGGCACAATCGGCTCAACCGATGCCACAGGCACATCTGCATTGTTTAATTTTCCTCGTGGCATAACAACTGATGGAACAAATCTGTTCATAGCCGATAGTGCTAATAATACAATCCGCAAGCTCGTTATATCCACAGGTGCTGTTACAACAATTGCAGGCTCTACTACCAGTGGCTCAACTGACGGCACAGGCACAGCAGCAAGGTTTAAACTCCCCGTTGGTATAACCACAGATGGGACAAATCTATTCGTTGTTGATAATAATAATTATACAATCCGTAAGCTCGTCATATCCACAGGTGTTGTAACAACAATTGCAGGCACTGCCGGCACAAGTGGCTCAACAGATGCCACAGGCACATCTGCATTGTTTAAATCCCCTCTTGGCATAACAACCGATGGGACAAACCTATTCATAGCTGATGGGAGTAATATGACAATCCGTAAGATTCAGTAGCTCGGCAGGCTCACAAAAGTAGGGCAGGTCTTTAGACCTGTAAAAAAAACAAACCCCTAACCCCCTCCCCGATTAATACCCCCGATAGAAGCATTCGGGGGCAGGCTTTCGGGGACAGGTTTTCCCTGATAAACTTGCCCCCGCATCAAGTGCGGGGCAGACTCTGAAAGCATGTCCCTGCATGATTCAAGCAGGGACAGTAATCAGGGGAGCATTCAGGGACAGGTTAAGGGGGAATTTTTCTTGTTTTACAGAAAGAGGAAAGTTCTGTTAATAATATTTTATTTTAGATTTTTCTCTTGACATCTTTTCCTGCCTTGATATAATTTGAGGCAATTTAAGAATCCCCAAAGCCCACTTAAACCCCAATGAAGGAATCTATTAGATATTTAAACAATGCAAAGGAGATACTCAAAAAAGTCCCGATAGAGGGTCGTGTCTATACAGATGTTAAGCCAGTAAGAGAGGCTTTTGGGACAGCCTATCTTGCTATTTTAGAAGCAATAAACGAGTACCTTATTACTAAACATGGCTTAATAAAAAAAGAACTTCCTAAGTCTGTAGATGCATATAGGGATGCACTGCATAAGTATATGGCTATTCGTAATGGAAAACTTATGAGAGAATTTGAAATGCTTTATGATACCCTGCACATAGCAGGATACTACAGGGGTTTGCTTTATGATGTAGATGTAGTTAAAGAGGCATTAAAGGCTGCTAAGTTATTTATTGAGAAAGTTAAGTAAACAGCAAAAAAACCTTGACAAAGTAAAGAGGGTATGATATTTATTCACATAATTTGAAGGTGGGTCTCCTGTTCTATTTTTATAAAAGAGATATTTTATACATAGTAAATTTTTAAATAAGAAAGGAGGTGGTGGTAAGTAGGTAGGTATTTAAGTACATAAGTAATGGAGTTTATATTTTTTTAGTTTTTAAATTTGAGGAGGTAAAAGATGAAGAAGATATTAGTAATAACATTAGCAGTAGCCTTATCCTTCGTAGGTTCATTTTTTATGGTGAAGGATGCACAGGCAGTTCCAGGATTTGCAAGACAGACAGGCCATGCATGTTCAACCTGTCATTTCCAGAGTTTCCCATCCTTAAATTCCTTTGGCAGGGCATTTAAGGCAAGTGGTTATACACAGATTGGGGACCAGGGGAAAATAGAGGATGAAGGGCTCTCAATTCCAAATGTCCTTAATATGTCTCTTATAGTTAAAGCAAGATATTCGCAGACAAATGGAGATAGTAAGGCTGGGAGAGACAGGGGTCAAATAGAGATTCCTGATGAGGCATCATTAATGGCTGGAGGTCGTGGTGGAGAGCATGTTGGGTTTTTACTTGAGAGAGGTCTTAAGACATCAGGAGGTTTTGATAATTTTAAAATAATATTCCCATTTGATATGGGTGGGACCACTCTGGCAGCAGGTGCTTTTACAACAGATGCCCTGGGAGCAGCCTATGGGTTTGAAACTTTAAATACGGGTGCATTAAGGCTCCAGAAGCCTTTTGGTGAAGGTGTTGCTACCTCTGCACAGCAGTATACAGGTCTTAATACAGCAGCCACAGGTATCGTTCTCTATGGTGCCAGTGATATGTTCTTTGTAAATGCCTCTTTATGGGGTCCAAGTCATTCCGATGCGATTTCTTCGGGTCTTAATCTCGCACAGTATATCCGTGCAGCAGTAACACCTAATCTTGGCGGCTTTGATACAGCAATAGGTGTTCAGTATTGGGGTGGTGAGACAAAATTAGGTGAAGCAACTTCTGCAACCTATGTAGTTCAGGGAACTGCCATTGATGCACAGGCACAGGGTGAGATTGGTGGTATGCCTCTGGGAGTCTATATCACCTATGCGACAGTACCTAAGGCAGGGACTGACGGTAAGACATATGCCATCGCATCAGCTGCAGGAGACAAAAATGCAACATCTATAGCTGCAAATCTTGGTATTATCCCGAATAAGGCATCTTTAGGATTGAGTTATCTTATGGGTAAAAATGGAGCTGCAACTAAGTCTGCCGAAAATGCCATGAATATTGCGGCTATATATAAGTTAGCTCAGAATGTTAAGTTGCAGTTAGATTATGCAACATTCAGTGGCGATGCGGATGTAAAGACAGTAGCACAATCAGGTGGAGACATGGGGAACTTGTATAGTAATAGGACAACTCTGATGATCTTCGCCGGATTCTAATTGTTCGACTTTTAGACAAGCTCAAAGCTCACCATGCTTAATGGTGAAGCAAATAAAAAGGGGAGGGTTTAAAACCCTCCCCTTTTTTTTATTTTGACAATAACTTACTGTATGCTATATTATTTATCATGACAACTAAAGCCATTAGAGTATACGAAATTTTTAAAGAACTCGGTTTAAAAGAAGAGAAGGCAGAGGAGATTGTCGATTTACTGACTGAGACTGCAAAAGAAGGTCTGGCTACAAAAGAAGATATCTATGCCTTAAAAGAAGACCTCTCTAATTTGAAATTTGATATGATTAAGTGGATGATTGGTCTTTTATTGGGGCAGACTGCATTAATCCTTACAATTATGAGGCTCTTCTTCTTAAAATGACAATAATCCGCTATTTCCTTCCTTTCATACTATTCCTATTTTTAACAGGCTGTTCTGGGGCGGTTAAGCTTAACTATAAGCCCGGACAAATCCCTGATACATCAAAAGCCACTAAACCCCTAACCATCATCCTTAAACCATATATTGATTCAAGGGGAGATGTCGCCCCAAACTATGTTGGAAAAATTGAGTCAACTGTTACTGATATGCATGCCGATAAAATTATTTTGGAAAAGGATGTTGCTATATCTGTTAATGAAGCTATTAAGACACATCTAACTTCTGCCGGTTTTATTGTTACCATCCCTTCATCCCCTCCTTTAGAAGGAGGAGAGGGGGGAGGTGAGGCTGATATAATAATGAGCGGGGAGATAAAAAAGTTCAGGCTTGATATTAAGGGAAGAGACGAAATAGAAATTGAGCTTGAAAGCAGGTTAATATCAGGTAAAACAGGGAAGGGTATATGGGAGGGTGTAATAACAGAAAAAGAAGATAGGTTTGCAGGGGTCTCTGGTAATTCCAAGAAGACAATCAATTCATATATCTCAAAGACACTTGCAAAGGTTATTAATAAAACAATTATAGAGATAAATAAAAATTTTGGAAAGGCAGGGACTACATCTATAGAGGAGATGCCGATCCCTGAAGGGGCAGGAAGGATTTCCATAAAGACAGAGCCTCCCCGCTCCAAGATATATATTGGCGACATATACTTTGGACTATCGCCGCTGAGTGTTGATATTGAATCAGGTGTATATGATGTAACTGTAAGGCTTGAGGGCTTTAAGGAGAAAAAGGAAAAGGTATCTATAAGGAAAGGACAAAAAACAGAACTTGAGATGAATTATGGAGAAGGAGTTTTGAAAAGTCCAATTATATGATATAATTTTTTAAAAGGCTTTCCGATGAAATTAGATTCAAAAAACCAAGGAGGAAAATAAAAAAACAATGTATTCTACCTATCGTTTAAAGGCAAATGAACTTGACAGTAAGTTTATAGAAAATTTGAAGACCCTCTTTGAAGATAAGGAAATTGAAATAGCGGTTTACGAAGTTGATGAGACGGAATATCTGCTAAAGTCTGACGCAAATAGAAGAAGACTCTTAGAGGCAATAGATAATGTAAAAAACGAGAAAAATCTTATACAAGTTGAAATGATGAAAATCTAAATGCGAAAGATTATTTTTGAAGCTGGGGTATTTGAGGATTTTAATGAATGGTCAAAAACCAATAGAAAAATTTATGATAGGATAGTTCAAATAATAAAAGATATAGATAGAAGCCCATTTCATGGAATAGGAAAACCTGAACCTTTGAGATTTGAATTAAGCGGTTATTGGTCAAGACGTATAAATGATGAGCATAGGCTGGTTTATAAAGTTACTGACGATGCAATAATTATTGTATCCTGCAAATATCATTATTGATATTTAATTAGGCTCCTCATCGAGAGGTGGGGAGCTTAATTTTTTTATTATGAATAGTAGAATAACTGGAATTATTATATTTTATTTTTTTATCTGGATGTTATTTGTAATACTGACATTCAAATCTGCAGATGCGCAACCGGGGTTTGCAAGAAAGCATGAGATAGCCTGTATGCTCTGCCATTCCACCTGGCCAAGGCTGAATGAGTTCGGATTTAATTATATGCTCAATGGCTATCAACTGCCGGATACTGAAGGCGGAGGAGAGGCAGGCAAGATAAAAATTGCAGAAGACCTCCCGTTGGATAATCCAGCTACATTCCCGCCGTTTAGCCTGAGATTAGAGGGCAGAACCTATTTAAGCAGGACAACACATACAACTGCTGGTGAGAATGAACAGGCGGGGGGGCTGCTTTCATCTGGTGAAATGGCTGGCAATATTATTGGAGGGGGGACACTTACAAAAAATGTTTCTTACTGGTTTGAGCTTCCTCAAGGGTCATCTCAGGATAAGATTACGGGTCGCATAACCGAATCAATGTTTTTAGGTTTTCATAATATAGGCGGAACCGGTAATTTTAATATCAGATTTGGCTCGCTTATGAGTTCTGACCTTGATGCTGTCCACAGCACAAGGCGGGTTATAAGCGGCAAGTCCCTTATCCCGATGCCTATGAACTGGAGCAGCGGAAACAGTACAGGCAGGGCAGGCAGTAATGACCTTGGAATTAGTCTTTACGGACGTCCCGGGTTTGGTTATTTTACCTATGAGCTCGCCGTAAATCAGGGTAATGGAGGAAGTGCCGATAATGATAATGACCCAAACACCGCCTATACAGGGATGTTGAGGGGGGATTTTGGGGCAGTTGCTGCCTCTGTCAGATACTTCGCCAATCCTCAGGGATTTGGAGGGACAGCAGGTAATAGAAAATACAGGAATGATGTGGGAGAATGGGTGGCGGGTATCAGGTATGCATCACAGAGATTTGACTTAGATTTTCTTTATGACACCGTATCCCAGAGCGATGTTTCATCAACAGGAATCGGGACAAAAAGGGAATCAACTGGCTTTATGATTGAGGGGCTTTTACGCCTTAGTGAATCTTTTCAATTCGGTGCAATTTATGAGACACTCACAGAAAAAGATGGCGGGACAGATTCAAATAAAAACGCTGATTTTGCAGTTGAGGGCGCATGGTATGTCACCCAGAATGCACGGATAACTTTTAAATCCCTGTGGGATTTTCAGGATGATAAATATAAAGACAAATACACCGTCGGCGGTGAACAGAAGAGTATAGATGGGAGTAAGATTACAGTCGGGTTTGATGTAGCATTATAAGTCAAAACAGAAACTTATTAGCCACGAATTTACACGAATTTACACGAATCAGATACGATGATTTACCATATAATTTAGTGTTAATTCGTATTCATTCGTGGCTGAATTTTTTTTGGAGGTTAATAGATGCTTCAGTTCATGAGAGATTATGCAAAATCGTGGTTTATAAAAATTATGCTGTGGACAGTGGTTGCATCGTTTGTCGGCACGATGTTTTTAGTGTGGGGTATGGGAAAAGAGACATCGGCAGGCGTTGTTGCCACAGTTGACGGCAAGAAAATAATATACACTGAATATCAGGAATTTTATAAGAGGATATTAGATTTTTATAAGAAACAGCAGGGGAATTTGAATGAAGAACTGTTCGCCCCTATTGTAAAAAAGGCTGCAATAGATTCTCTTATAACAAGAAAGCTGCAGTTATCCATTGCTAAAAAGGAGGGTCTGGTTGTAATAGATGAAGAGGTTATTGATGAGATTCAGGGGATGGATGTATTTAAAAAGGATGGCAGGTTTGATAAGGATTTATATATAAGAATACTTCAGGCAAACAGGATGAACCCCGGTGGTTTTGAAGATGCGGTGAGGGAAGACCTCCTTGTAAAAAAGGTAGAAAATCTGATTAAGGACGGCGTGAAGATTTCAAAAAAAGAGGTGAAGGATGCCTATGCCCGTGCAAATGAAAAGGTGGATGTTGACTATCTTATATTGAGTCCTTCCAATTTTATAAACAGGGTAACATTCGCTCCAGACAAAATAGAAGAATTTTATAATAATAATAAATCCCTTTTTCAAAGAGGGGAGGAGATGGTTGTTGAATATATCGCAGCAGACTCAAAAGGTTTTGAGGCGAATGTTAAAATTGAGGACAACAGGGTAAATGAATATTATAACGGGCATATAAATGAATATAAACTTGCTAAAAGGGTAAAGGCAGGGCATATACTCATTGCTGTTTCACCTGAGGCAGATGAGAAGGCGGAAGTTGAGGGGCGGGCAAAGGCAGTAAAGGTTTTACAGGAATTGAAGGGGGGCGGGGATTTTGCTGAGCTGGCAAAGAAATATTCTGATGACCCTAATAAGGGTAAAGGCGGTGACCTTGGCTTTTTTTCAAAGGGACAGATGGTAAAACAATTTGAGGACGCCGCATTCGCCTTAAAAGAGGGGGAACCGAGCGAGCCTGTCAGAACACCATTCGGTTACCACATAATAAAGGTTGAGAAGATTGAAGATGAGAGGACAAAAGGACTGTCAGAGGTAAGAGATGATATTGTAAAGATTTTGAAAGATGGTGATGCAAAAAATATTGCAAAGACTGAACTTGACGGCATAAGAAAGGGTGCAGATTTAAAGAGTGCTGATTTTAATACTGTTGTAAAAGGAAAGCAGCATTTTACTGCCTCCGGGGGCGGTTTTAAAAAAGATGATAGAGAACACCCTGTCTTAAGTAAGGCTGCGTTTGCATTAAAGAGGGGAGATGTAAGTGAGATTTTAGAGGATGGCGGAAAATTTTATATATTAAAATATAAAGAGAAAAAGGATGCATTCATACCTAAATTTGAAGAGATAAAGGGAGAGGTGGAGAAGGCATACAGGGATGAGGAGGCAAAAAAAATAGTTGACCTTGAGGCAGGCAAGATTCTTGAAGATTTGAAAAAGGGGAAGGAGTTTAAGAAGGCAGCTGACGAACTAAAGGCTATGAAGGGGACTACAGGATATGTTACAAGGAATACGATAGCATCAAGCATCGGGAGAGATGAAAATCTGGTGCAGACAGTATTTAATACAAAAAAGGGTGATTATAATAAGGTTAAGCTGAACGATAATTATTTTCTGGTATATATCAAGGATAGATTGGGAATTGATGAAAAGAAATTTCAGGAAGAGGAAAAGGAATTTACAAACAGACTGCTGACAGAAAAACAAAATTATACTTACCAGCAGTGGATTGAAAATACAAAAAAGACGGCTGAGGAGACAGGGAGGATAAAGATAACAAAAGGGTTCATTTAATCAACTTAAAATCAATCTGTCTTTTCTCTAAACTGACATTTTCAACCTTTACCTTTACCCTATCTCCCATCTTGAATCTTTTCTTTGTCCGTCTTCCTGTCAGTGAATGGTCTCTCTCATTTAAGGCATAGTAATCATCAGCCATACCCGATACATGGATAAGCCCTTCAACAAATATCTCCTCCAGTTCCACAAACAATCCAAAAGAGGTTACGCCTGATATAATCCCTTCATACTCTTCACCAATCTTATCCACCATGAACTGGACCCTCTTTAATTCAACAATATCATTTTCTGCCGCATCTGCCGTCCTTTCTCTCTCTGAAGAGTGTCGGGCAATCTCAGGGAGTTTCTCCTTCCATAAGTCTAATCTCTTTTTTGGAATATGTTTCTTTTTTATTATTTCTTTTAAAAGTCTGTGGACGATTAAGTCAGGGTATCTCCTTATTGGAGATGTAAAGTGGGTGTAGTTCTCAAAGGCAAGACCAAAGTGACCGATATTTTCAGGTGAATACCTTGCCTGTTTCATGTGCCTTAAGGTTATTGTAGATATAAGCAGCTCTTCAGGTTTCCCCCTGATACTATTTAGCAGTTCCTGAAATCTCTTTGGATGAAACTTGTTCCCGCGAAGGCGGGAATCTATTTTTAAATGATAACCAAAATTTGATACAAATTCACTCAGTTCTATTATTTTTGCCGGGTCAGGTTCATCATGCACCCTGTAAAGGGCAGGTATTTCAAGTTTTGTAAAGTGTGTTGCTACAGTTTCATTCGCCACAAGCATAAATTCCTCAATGATTTTATGGGCAATATTCCTTTCTGCCTTTATTATATTTTCAGGTTTGCCCATCAGGTCAAGGATTATATCAGGCTCAGGGAGGTCAAAATCTATACTCCCCTTTTTTATTCTTCTTTCTCTCAAAACCTCGCACAATTCCCTCATTAAATAAAAATCATTTAACAGATAGGAGTATCTCTCTTTAAGTTCCATATTTAGATTCTTCGCTTCGCTCAGAATGACATTACTTGAAACTTTGAACTTCGAACTTTGAGCTTCATTTAGTATCTCTGCCACATCTGTATAAGTCATCCTCTCTTTACTGTTTATAACTGTCTCTGCAAAACTATAATTTATCAGTTCCCCCTGTATATCAAACTCCATAAATGCACTCAGAGTCAGCCTGTCTACATTTGGTTTTAGACTGCATATCTCATTGGAGAGTTGAAAGGGGAGCATAGGGATTACCCTGTCAGGGAAATATACACTCGTTCCTCTCTTGAATGCCTCATTATCAAGGTTATTTTCCTCTTTTACATAATGACTCACATCGGCAATATGAACCCCTAACATATAATTGCCATTATTAAGCCTCTCAACATATACAGCATCATCAAAATCCTTTGCCTTCTCTCCGTCTATGGTAACTATATTTTTATCTCTTAAATCCAGTCTTCCTATGATTTCATCATCTGTAACCTCTTTTTGAACGGCATCCGCCTCTTTTAAAACATCTATTGGAAATTTTGAGGATATATCATATTTTCTCAGAACAATATCTATCTCTACATCGGGGTTATCGGGATAACCTATAATCTCTATTATCCTGCCTTCAGGGTTTCTGTTTTTTATTGGATAGGCTGTAATCTCTGTTATAACTGCATGCCCCCTCTTAGCCTTTCCGCTGTATTTAAGCGGTATATAAATATCATGGCTTATCCTCCTGTCATCAGGTATCACAAAGCCAAAGTGGCCGCTCGGTTCGTATATACCGACTAATGTCTTATGCCCTCTCTCTAATATTCTTACAACCCTCCCCTCTCTCTTCCCGCCTTTTTGGGCTGGTTCAGCCCTGCAGATGACCCTGTCTCCGTGCATTACCTCTCTCATATTTCTTGGATTTATAAATAGGTCTTCTCCTCTGTTAGATTCCCCTTCGCTCCGCTCAGGGTCACTACAGGCTTCAGGGATAACAAATCCATAACCGTCAGGATGCCCCTGAACAACACCTGTAACAAGATTCATTTTTTCGGGGAGCCCGAATCTATCTCCCTTTATCTTTATAATCTCTCCATCACCTGTCAGCCCTCTGATTAATCTCCTGAAAGAACTTCTTTCTTCCAAAGGGATATTAAAACTCTTTATCAGTTCCTTCATTGTAAGGGGACGATAAACAGACTCCCGCATAAATTTTAGTATTTCCTGATTTGTAATTTTCATAAATAATTTAAGGGGACGAGGGTTAAAGAGTTCGAGGGTTCAAGTGATTGAAGCCTTTTTCACTCGACTCCTTGACCCCTTGAATCCTTGAATCCTTTGATTATCAACACAAACTCCCTCTTCTTCTCCCTGTTCCCGTTTAAAGACATAACGGGACAGGCTTTAATTTTTGCCAATACCTCATCTATCCTGCCTCTTAAGATTTCTTCAGTATCAGTTGTGAGGTCCATGCACAGGATAACATAAGTTTCCCTCCCCAATATATCCATAATATCTTTTAAGAGGGGAAGAAGCCTGTAAGGTGTATCCATAAGGATAACAGGCATCTCTCTTTTAATGCTTAAAAGCTCCTTTTTCCGTATATCACTCTTGGGAGATAAAAAACCGTAATAGCTAAACTTATCAATAGGGATTCCTGCTGTAACAAGTGCAGACATGATTGATGAGGCACCTGGAACAGGGACTAATTTTATTTTTGATGAGATTGCCTCTTTTATAAGATAGTTTCCCGTATCAGCAAAGACAGGTGTTCCGCAATCTGTAATAAGGGCAAAATTTTTTCCCTCTTTTAGTTCTTTTATAATCTGCGGCGAATCCTTCTTTTCATTATGCTCATTAAGTCTTCTTAAGGGCTTGTCAACCCCATATTGTTTTAAAAGCCTTCTCCCCTCTTTAAATTCCTCACATATCACTTCATCAACACCTTTAAGCACATTGAGTGCCCTGAGTGTTATATCTCCATAATTACCGATTGGTGTTGAGACTATGTATAGTATTCCGCTCATAACAAAAGCCTCAACCTTCTAATCTCTTGCCCCTCAACTGTCCGCAGGCAGCACATATATCTGCCCCCTTACTTTTTCTTATAATAGCAGTGTAATGTCTTGAAATAAGAAGATTTTGAAACTCCTCAACATTTTTATAGTCAGGGGTCTCATAATCTGACCCTTCAAAACTGTTAAATGGAATGAGGTTAATCTTACATTTTATATTCTTAAGTATATTTGAAAGCCTTTTTGCATCCTCAATGGAATCATTTAACCCCTTTATCATAACATACTCAAAGGTAATCCTTCTATTAGGCGGAAGGGGATATTCTTTTAAAGCCTTAAGCAATTCTTCAATTGGATATTTTTTATTTACAGGCATGATTTTATCTCTCACCTCATTATCTGATGCAGCCAGAGAGATAGCCAGATTTATTTTAAGATTCTCCTTCGCAAGCCGTTTGATTTCAGGGATAAGTCCTGATGTAGAGAGTGTTATTCTTCTTGCAGGTATCTTTAATCCATGAGGAGATATCATGGTTTTTATGGACTTGATGACATTTTCATAATTATCAAGAGGCTCCCCCATACCCATGAGGACTACATTTGTTATTTTCTTATCTTCATAATACTCAGGAATTCTGCTGAGATTGCTTCGCCTTTGGCTCGCAATGACTGTTGAAGCAGTAGTGTCATTGCGAGGAACGAAGTGACAAAGCAATCTATATTCAATTTCTCGTTGGACAGCAAGTATCTGCTCTATTATCTCAAGGTGGTTTAAGTTCCTAATAAATCCACCCTTCCCTGTAAGACAGAATGCACAGCATAATTTACATCCAACCTGTGTGGATATACATAATGTGAGCCTATCTTCATCAGGAATGAGGACACTCTCTATACTATTACCATCCTCCAATAAAAAAAGATATTTTGATGTGCTGTCAGATGAAGTTCTTTTATCGGCAATAGAGAGGCGGGATATATAGGCTGATTTGCTTAACTGCTCTCTAAGATTTAGGGAGAGATTTGTCATCTCTCCAATATCACTCACATCCTTCTGAAATACCCATTCATATATTTGGCGGGCTCTGTATGGTTTCTCTCCGAGAGATTCTACGAGACCTTCCATCTCCTGAAGGGAGAGATTTTTTAAATTAATCTTTTGCATTTATTAAAAATAACACGGATATTTGATTGGGTCAACAAAGGCAAGACTTTAAGAATGGTATTATTTCTTTTTCAGATATGGAATAAGATATCTCATCAACTCATTTAATTCTTTATCAGTCATTTCAGGAAATGAAGGCATATCCTCCCCTCCACCTTCTTTGATTATCCTTTTTACACTATCTTCTGAGACAGGGAGAGTACTTTCTTTGAATTTATCACTATATAAAAGTCCAACCAATTGTGTAGCAGAGTCATCTTGATTTTTACCGCTTAGCGAGTGGCACTTCGTACACTTTTCATTAAATGCTTTTTCACCGTCAGAAATGGCTTTTCTCTCTTCATTTACAGATTTTTTAATAAGTAATTCTGCAGCTATTCCCTCCATCTTTTTTTCAGATGTCTCTTCCATCTTTTGAATTTTTATCTGATGACGGTATTCATGAGGAATGGATAGATAATTATCTGTAAAATGAACTGTTCCTTTTTTGTCTGTCCACTTATAAAACTCTCCTGCAATCAAAGTTACAGGAGAGGATATGAGATAGATTGTAACAAATAAAAGTAAAATAAATTTGTACCTATTTATCATACTACCTCACTAAAGGACATTATTATAGCCTTCGCCATGCTAATCTCTTAATTGCACCAAGGGATGGGGTAACATTAAGAGAGTCAACAACATCAGGGTCAAAGATAATGCCAATCCCCCCGCCACAACTATCGGACTCAAGAAAAATACCGTTTCCTGATACGATAGCCCCATTTATATACTGGGTTTTATCTGCCGTATACGGCTGTTTCTGCTCTATCTCAACAAACCCTGGTGTATAAACAACCCCTGAGATATTTGCAGTATTATGAATATCAACAGTCCCCCCTGTATACATCAATGCCGGCATATCCTCGTTTTGCCTGAAAGAGGCATAACTGCCGTAGGCACTTAAATCCTTTCCCCTCGGGTCTTTTGTTCCAGTTACACCACCTACACTATAATTTTTAACATCACTCCATGCATTGTTATACCCACTGGGCCATGGTGAAGGGGCAGAAGTACTTGTTCTGTTTGCCGATTGGCTTGTCAGTGTATTTAAGTCTGATGAGTTCGGAACTGTAGTTGTAGTGCCATCCCCTCTTGAAAAAGTAGCTGGATTTACATTCATCGGGACTCCAACTTTAAGCTTTTTGTTATTTGGATTATTTATCACATTTACAACCAGAGTTCCTTTAATATTGATATTTGCAGTAGAACCCACAGTTGTCTCATCAAGTGCAATATCGCTGCTGCCATTGTTAAAATCTACTGTAACAGATACAATACCATATAGCTGAGTGCCATTTCTTACAGCGTTCTGAAAGTCAGTCCAAGAAAGGTTATTGCCAGTCTCCGTAGCAGCAGCATTATAACGGCCAAAATCAAAAAGCTGTTGTGACTGGTCAAAGTATGAAAGAGGGGGAAGCCCTGCACTTTGGTCCAGATTTGTAAATATACCTGCAGTATCATTAAACTCTCCGCCTACTCCAGGGCCAATAGATTGTCCAAGCAATCCATCACTACCTGCTGTATTTGTAATAGCAGTGCCTTCTCCTTTTAGAGATACGCCGCCAGTTTTAGATGCGCTCTGACCATGGTTTAGCTGGTTATTTGACCAGACTGTCCCTGCACCATCTATTGATGATTTTGATGCATCCAATGTTATCTTGCCCTGACCACTATTGCAGCCTGCTGCCCATACCTGTGATAATCCTAAAAAGATAAAAAAGAAACAAGCCATTGTTATATAAAATAACTTTTTCATTTTAAGCACCTCCTTAAATATAGTTTAATAACACCCATTATTCATCTTTTGTTTTGGAGGACTACAGGGAGTTGAATTATTGAGTGCACCGTTGATAATATTTTCCCCTGATGTGGTAAGTGTTAGCGCCACCTCCTTCTGGTTATTTGTCCCTTCCGGAATTCCTCTTGACCATATTGTTATTAGTGCAGGAGACTGGGAAGCATCAATCCATACCTCTGCACGTGTATCACCACTATTTACAGTAATTCTATTAGCACTTGAGCCAATATTTGCCTTGTTTGTAAAAACCTGTGTGAAATCAATTATTCCATTATTATCAAGGTCATTTGCACTATTTGGAGAATCACCGGCACCAACAATGCCATCTCCACTTGTATCCCCCTGCATAAATGCATCATATACCTTTTCAGCCCCTGCCTCTGCAGCATAAAGTGCCTGGACATTACCCTCATAAATTTTAGTTGTCATCATTTCTCTATTTGTAAAGAAAAGGGCAAAGCCGCCCATTATGGTAAGGACAATCATTATTAAAAGACCTGCTATCAGGACTATACCCTTTTCGTCAGATAGATGGAGAAAGAACCTATTTCGTAAATATTTTGTTATCATATATGCCTCACTTAAAGTCAGAGATTCCAAGATTTCTCGGTGTTATTTCAGATTTCAGTGTCATCCTTCTATAATTGTCACCCTTTATTGGGTCTATATATTTTGGGTCTGTTTTGCTTGTCCTTGCCGTCAAAAAAACTGTTACAACCCTTACATCATTAAAATTTTTTCCTGAAACTCCATTATTTGGCAAATCTGTAGTCCCGCTGCTACTGCTTCCATTAGCATATGTATAGGCTGCTGTCATACTTTCTATATTCTCTGCAATATTTCTCCATGAACTTATACTTCCATCTACAGTTGAAATATTTGCTATCTTCAGGGTATTTGCTTCAATCTTAAAACCAAATCGTTCATCTCCTGTATTATCAATTACACCGTCTCCATCAAGATTATCTGTGGTAAAATACAACTCCGCATCAGTAGTAATTGAAAGTCCCACCGTATTACTATCTAAAAATTGGGAATCTGTAATTCCAAATTTTTTTGTTTCCTGAGGGTCATACCCTGCCATCTGAAGTTTTTTTGTAATAATATCCATTGAGCTCCTGACACTTTGCTGCATCTCTATCATCTGGTCCTGAAGCGAATACATTTTTTGCTCGGATATAAATAATCCATATATACTACCAATCACAATTAGACCGATTGCCATTGCTGCTATCAACTCTATTAGTGTAAAACCTGACTCAAAAGTATTTTTATCCATAATTATGATTGCCTTATCATTGTAGTTAATGTTACTGTGTGCAAACTATAATCTCTCCATGTAATGGTTACAGCTAATGTGGTTAGCTGTGCTGCTCCACCTGTAATAGTCACACTCCTTGTAAATATCCCACTTCCAGCCTCTCCTTTTTCATTGATATTATTTTCAACCGCATTGTTTGCACTTGTGAGTGTCGTTGTTGGAATAATTCTCTTTAATTCTTCCATTTTATCCTGCCCAAGTGCAATGGCTGTAGTTTTATTCTTGCTAAAGGTATTAAATTTTGATGCAGTTGTTGACATAGTTGCAAGACCAAGCAAGCCGATAGATAATATAGCAATAGCAATAAGAACCTCTATAAAAGTAAAACCCTTTCTGTTTTTATATGCGATTTTAATAAATTTATTTTTTTTAAAGTATCTGTTATTCATAATTAACTCCTGACTAAATATATAGCAATATATATGCCTTATTTATAATATTGCCCTTATTTAAAAAAAACGATAAAATTCAAGATATTACAACAGTAAAAAATTTCTTAATGAAAATAATTAATAAGAACATCTAAAAAATGTATTTTATTTCTTACATGTGTATTAAAATTTATACTATTTTTATATATTAAATCAGATGAAAAATTTTTTGTATAAACGCATTATTCCACTTCTTGCCTTTATTGCTTTATTTCTTATTGGCATTACATGCAGGAAGATATTAATCAATAGGGAGAAAGAAAAAACTCTTCTTGATAAAGGGATAAATCCGATTTATACATTTTGGCACGGAAGGGAGCTATATTTCCCATATTTATATCGCTTTCAGAATAAACACCATACGCTTGTAAGTCCGAGCAGGGATGGTGAGATTAGCGGGAATTTGCTTAGATTATTTGGGTTTCATATTGTCTGGGGCTCTACATTTAAGAAGGGTGCAATGGCACTCTTAAGCATCGTTCGGATTGTAAAGAACGGAGGGAGTGTGGCTTTGGCAGCGGATGGTTCAAGGGGGCCGGCCTTTAAAGCTCAGGATGGCACTATAAAGATTGCAAAGGTTACAGGTGTTCCGATACTTCCTATTACATACAATGCAAGCAGGAAAAGGGTTTTAAGTTCATGGGATAAGTTTATAATACCCTATCCATTTTCTAAAATCGTAGTAATGTATGGCGAGCCTATCAATGTCCCTGCTAATGCAGATGATGAGACTATGGAGCTAAAGAGACAGGAATTGGAAAAGAGACTTAATGAGATTACTGAATATGTGGATAAATATTTTATTGGACGCAGATAAACGCAAAAATGTCATTCCGAGTGAAACGAGGAATCTCAGTTTTGAGATTCTTCGGGCTTTGCCCTCAGAATGACCGCATCGCTGTCATCTGCGAAAATCTGCGTCCTAATTTTTATGTTTTCAATTTCCTGTGTAATTTTTTCTCTACACTATTAATCTTTTTCTGCATCCTACTCTCCTTGCCTTTCCTGTAATCTACCTTTATCGTAACAGATATGCGATGACAGTCCTTCTTCATCATCTCATAGCATCTTTTGACAATATTAAATACCTCATCCCACTCACCCTCTATAACTGTCCCCATAGGATTTAATCGGTATTTCAAGTCGCTTTTATCAATTATGTCAAGAGACCTTGCTACATATTTACTTACACTCTCCCCTTTTCCCAGTGGAGACATACTAAACTCCAATAAAACCATAAAAATCACCTCCTCAAAGATGGGGAAATTATATCATAGGCAGATATTGGGTTTTAAAATATTTGACTAATAATTTAAAAAGGATTATATTTTGCGTGTGAAAAGGATAGCAACAGATAATGATGGTTTTACACTTATGGAGTTAATAGTTGTAGTTGCAATTATAGGGATTGCGGCTGCCGTTGCAATACCGACTCTTATGTCAGAACTTCCCAAA
>JACRGN010000083.1 GCA_016234205.1 Nitrospinota bacterium
AAAGGTCTTAAAGATGTCATTGGAGGAATTTAAACTTTTAATGACTGTTAAAGTTTCCGGTGATGAATTGAAAAAGGCAAAAGAGCAGTTAAAAGGGAATCTGATGCTCTCCCTTGAAAGCTCCAGCAGCAGGATGAATCAGCTTGCAAAACAGGAGATGTATTTTGAGAGGTTTTTTTCATTAGATGAGATTATTGATGAGATAGAAAAGGTTACAGAGGAAAAGATTCGAAGGCTTGCAAACAGGCTGTTTGACAACTCATTTTTTAATCTGGCTGTTCTTGGACCTGTCAAAAAAGAAAAAATCTCACTCGATTTACTAACTACAGCTAACCGCTAACAACTAACCATTCACATTTTTGTTGTAAGTTACAAGTTATGCTATTGATTCGTTACAATATCCTTCAGCATCTTCTCTGCAATATCCTTGCTGTTGACGCGGTATTTCCCCTTCTCAATCTGGTCCTTTAACTCAGCAACCTTTTCTGTCCTTACATCAGGTGTATTGCTGGCTATCTCTTTAGCCTTTTGTATATCCTTTGCCCTCTCAGAGAGCACAACAGTCTCTACGCCTTTTACCTTTGATTCTTTAGAGGTGGAATCTTTCCCTTTAGCCGTCTCTTTATTTTTTGTCTCCTTCAGCTTGGTTTCCTTAACAAGTCCCTGCTTATGTCCATAAATCTTCATAAAATTCACCCCCTTTATAATTTATACTCTTTTCTGATTATTATATCGGCATGTTTACTATAGAACTTTAGCATAAAATTTTCAAGAAAATTATTGACATTACCCCGTGGGCTGATTAATATTCTATAAGGAAATTATAAAACCACAGAAACCACTGAAGGCACAGAAATCACAGAAAAATTAGACACAGATTTACACAGATTAATTATGATGGACACAAGGGAAATCATATAAAAATCAGTGTCCATCAGTGTCAAAAATATTTTTTCAGTGTTTCAGTGGTTAAAATCAAGTTTTCGTTCTTTTAAAGGAGGAAAAGATGGAAAAAATAAATGAAGTTGTAAGTCGCATTAAACCCATACCTCAATCTGCCTATGATAATGTGAAGAGACGGCTTGATAACCTCACAAAACCTGTGAGGAGTCTGGGAAGGCTGGAAGAGCTGGCACAGAGGTATGTGGCAATTAGAGGAGTGGATAATCCTAAACTTGAGAAGAAGGTAATATTTACATTTGCAGGTGACCACGGTGTGGCAGATGATGGTGTCAGTGCATATCCTAAAGAGGTGACACCGCAGATGGTCCTTAATTTCCTGCGTGGCGGTGCCGGCGTCAATGTCCTGGCAAGGCATGTGGGTGCTGATGTTATAGTTATAGATATTGGAGTGGATTATGATTTTAAGCCATCAAATGGTCTGGTAATAAAGAAAATAGCCAAAGGGACAAAGAATATGGTAAAAGGCCCTGCAATGAGCCGTGACGAGGCTGTCAAAGGCATAGAGGTGGGCATAGGGCTTGCCGAGGAATGGTCAGAAAAGGGTGTGGATATTGTCGGGACAGGAGATATGGGGATTGGCAATACAACACCGAGCAGTGCAATTACTGCAGTTATGACAGGAGAGACTGTGGAGGATGTTACAGGGAGGGGAACGGGAATTAATGATGAGGCTTTCAGGAAAAAGGTTGATATTATAAAAAAGGCAATCAGGATAAATAAACCTGATGCCAAAGACCCCATAGATGTCCTTTCAAAGGTTGGCGGTTATGAGATTGCAGGTATTGCAGGGCTTATATTAGGGGCAGCGTCAAGAAGGATTCCGGTTGTAGTGGATGGGTTTATATCAGGTGCAGGTGCCCTCATTGCCTTGGGCATTCAGCCGGCAGTAAGGGATTATATATTTGCCTCACACCTTTCTGTTGAAAAGGGGCATAAGGCTATGATTAAGAAGCTTGGCAATAATGCATTACTGGATTTGAATCTAAGACTTGGTGAGGGGACAGGTGCAGCACTCGGAATCGGCTTGGTGGAGGCAGGATTTAAAATCCTGACACAGATGGCGACATTTGAAAGTGCAGGAGTGTCCAAAGGCAATGAGTAATAATTGTTAATTATATATGTCTGATATTCATGGGGGTAATGTATGGTCTGTAACGGATAGAGATGGGTTACAGCCAAGTGCGATTATTGATTTTAGTGCAAGTATAAACCCTCTCTTTCCTGAGAAAATTAAAGATATAGTAGTTAGAAGTATTGAATCTCTGTGCCATTATCCTGACCCTGATTACAGAAAATTAAGAGATGCCATTTCAGGATTCATTAATATATCTCCTGAAAATATTGCAGTCGGCAATGGCTCTACTGAATTTATCTATCTCATCCCGAGGGTTATAAAGCCAGAAAATGTCCTTATTCCTATCCCTTCCTTTAGTGAGTATGAAAATGCAGTAAGACAGATTAATTCAAATTCTGTATTTTTAACCTTAAAAGAAAAAGACTCGTTTGAATTACCTCTCAATGATGTGATTGACAGGCTTAAAGATGTCCGGATGCTCTTCCTATGTACTCCTCATAATCCGACAGGTGTCCTTTATAAAAAGGAAGATATCTTTAGAATTATAGATGAGTGTGAAAGAAGAGGGATTTGGATTTTAATAGATGAGGTCTTTATAGAGTTTGTCCCTGATTTTAAGAAAATAAGTTTTGTATCAGAGGCTGTCAAAAGGAGAAACTTGATTATCTTGAGGTCTCTCACAAAATTTTTTGCAATACCAGGCTTGAGATTAGGTTATATTGTTAGCAATACTGATATTATAAAAAAGATTAAAGATTATCAGGAGCCATGGCGTGTAAACACAATTGCAGATGCAGTCGGCTGTGAGATTTTGAGAGAGACTGATTATATAGATGAATCATTAAGTTTGATTAAAAGGGAGAGGGATTTTTTATTTTCAGAGTTGGGCAGTGTTAAGGGATTAAAGCTATTCCCATCTATAGTAAATTTTATAATGGCATCTTTAAAACAGTCAACAGTCAACAGTCGGCAGTCAATAACTTCGAGAGACCTTTACTCCAAACTTGCATCAAAGGGGATATTGATAAGGGATTTAAGCACTATGAGAGGACTTGAAAACAGATTTTTCCGTTTTGCTGTTAGAAATCACTCTGATAATGAGAAACTAATTAATGCAATAAAAACAGGATTAGGAAATCAGCCACAGACTTTCACAGACTGAAATGCTTAATAAGTAGAAAGGGAGAAAGGAAAATTTAATTTAAAGTATTTTTCCCCATTTCTCCTTAATCTTTTTTTCTTTTTTATTCTGTGTAAATCTGTGGCTAATATCTTTTTCTTTTGTTATTTATGTCTGCCAAAACAATAATGATTCAGGGAACGGGTTCCCATGTAGGAAAGAGCATTATAACTGCTGCCCTTTGCAGGATATTTTTGCAGGATGGCTACAGGGTGGCACCGTTTAAATCTCAGAATATGGCTCTTAATTCATTTGTAACAGAGGATGGCGGAGAGATGGGTAGGGCACAGGTTGTTCAGGCAGAGGCATGCAGGCTTAAGCCGATAGTAGATATGAATCCGATACTCATAAAACCGACAGCAGATGCAAATGCACAGATAATTGTAAAGGGTAAACCTTTAGGAAATATGAGTGTTGAGGAATATATAAATTTTAAAAAGGATGCAATGACTATTGTTAAAGAATCGTTGTCTAAGCTTATGAACGAATATGATGTTGTTGTAATTGAAGGTGCAGGGAGTCCGGCAGAGATAAATCTAAAGAGCCATGATTTGGTAAATATGAAGATAGCAGAGATTGCCGATGCCCCTGTCTTATTGGCAGGAGATATTGATAAAGGGGGGGTCTTCGCATGGTTTGTAGGTACAATGGAGCTTCTCTCTCAAAGCGAGAGGGATATGGTGAAGGGATTTATTATTAATAAATTCAGGGGGAGGAGAGAACTTCTCAATTCAGGGATAGATTTTCTGGAGGATAAAACAGGAAAAAAGGTTTTTGGTGTTATACCATTTTTTACTGATATAAGTATAATGGAGGAAGATTCTGTATCATTAACAAAGGGTCAAGGGTCAAGGGTCAAGGGTCAAGAACCTGACATAAACATTGATGTAATAATGCTTCCCCATATCTCAAATTTTACAGATTTTGACCCATTTGAATTGGAATCTGATGTGAGATTGAGATATGTAAGAAGGTTTAATGAGATTGATTCCCCGGATGTCCTCATTATACCCGGCTCTAAAAACACAATATCAGACCTCCAATATCTTAAGTCATCAGGTATTTATGGAAAAATTAAAAAATGTGTGGCAGATGGGACTAAGCTAATAGGAATATGTGGAGGCTATCAGATGCTGGGTAAAATGATTATAGATAAAGAATGTGTAGAATCAGGATTATCCAGTGCAGAGGGATTTGGTTTTCTTGATATGGTGACTTCCTTCTATCCTGAAAAGGCTACATATCAGGTTAAGGCTATCCATATTGATTCAGGCATAGAGGTTTCAGGTTATGAGATTCACATGGGAAAATCCTCAATAACTCCGAACTCCCATGTGCCTGTGTTTAAAATTATCAGAAGGGGGAGGGATAGTATAGAACTGATGGATGGGCTTAAGACAGAGGATGGCAAAATATGGGGGTCATATATGCATGGTATTTTTGAAAATGATTCTTTCAGGAGAGAGTTTCTTGATTCTATCCGTATTAGAAAGGGTCTGCAGCCATTGGCAGCCGCAGCCCTGAATCAAGTTCAGGGTATGCCTGCGATATACAATAAAGAAAAAGAATACGATAAACTTGCAGAAGTAGTTAAAAATAATATGAATATGAATGAGATTTACAGAATAATGGGTCTGGATAGGGTGGGTGGTTGAGTGTTAAGGTCTCTGCCTGCAAAAAGATATTGACAGAACATCCGAAAGTGGTATAGTTCTTCATACTTTAGATCACCTTGGGAATTTATTGTCTATCTACTATAATGCCCAAAAAGAAAACAGAATATACGATAAGAATTAGTCACTATGATAGATACAGACATTTACATATTAAAGAGAGAGGAAAGATAGTGTTTTTTAGGGTTCAGTATGAGACAAAGATAAATGATATGTGGTATCCTGTTGTCAGGTATGATACTGCCCATAGTTTCGCTCATAGGGACTTACTGGATATTAAAGGGCAGGTAGTAGTGAAAACCCCTTTATTTAATCAGGAATATAATGATGCATTAACTTTTGCCGAGAGCGATTTAAAAACCAATTGGGAGTATTACAAAAAGAGATTTTTGGAGGGAAAATAATGGTTAAAGGGAAAGAAATAATAGAGAGAAATATTGAACTGAGTGCTGAATTCAGTCGTTATATATTTGAGCATCCAGAAATAGAAGAAAAAATCCCTGTTGATGCTGAAATAGTTCTCTTACCGGAATTTGACAGAGAATTGAAGGAGTTAAATCTGAAATTGGGCAAAGAGATGGAATCTAAAGGTGAGAAAGTAGTATATGTAGTGATAAAGGATATAAGACCCAAAGTTCTATCGAGAATTGAGAATGTAGAATTAGAATCTGTAACATAGTGAACGACTTTAATTTAAAAGGCTTACCATGACAGAAAATAAGGCACAAACCTTGCTCAGTCAGTCAGTCAGTCAGTCAGTTTAAACACTCCTAATAATTTTCTTACTTTAATCTTTCCTTTTGCTCTCAGATTACGATTTTTAAATTTTTTAAAGCATCATGTTTTTCCTGTAATTCATTCTGAAAAACCTCCTTAACTTTTATTGATTGTGGGTTCATTTTTAATGTTGCTTCAATCCTGATTTCCATCAGGACAAGCTTTGTGAATTGAACCAGAAATTTTTGCCCTTGATTTAATTATGGGCTGAACCATCAAGAGGGCACTTAAAGGAGGGATTTATATGTATAAAATTAGGAGTAGTTTTTATGTAAAGGTATTACAGTTATTTTTAGTGTTTATTGTCTCTACAACATTGATAAACTGCGGCGGCGGAGGTTCAAGCTCAAATACTCCAACTACTACAACGGCAACAGGATATTTTATAGACAGCCCGGTGGAAGGGCTTACCTATGTTTCCGGCAGCCAGTCAGGGACCACCGATGCAAGCGGGAAGTTTACCTATGAGGTGGGGAAGACTGTGAAGTTTTCAGTAGGGGCTATTTCGCTGGGAGAGGTCAGAGCAAAAGGCAAAATGACGCCGGTTGATCTGGTGGCAAATGCCGATGCGTCAAATACCAATGTATTGAATATAAGCCGCTTCCTTATGGCCTTGGATAGCGACGGCAATGCGACAAACGGCATCACTATATCAGATGCGACAAAGACAGCGACGCAATCGGCAAGCCAGATAGATTTTGCCACAGCAACTGATGCAACCCTTACATCTGCCCTTACGCCGCTTACTACAAACACGATGGTCAGTTCATCTACAGCCCAGACGCATCTGACAAGTTCCATTTATGCCCTTTACGCAGGGACATACAGCGGTACAAATTCAGGAACTTCTCCTTCTCTTTCAGGCACCATTAGATTCACTATAGACAGCAACGGCGCCAATGTCGATCCCTTCTCAGGTCAATTAACTACGAGCGGAGCTACAACTTTTGCCGCCGGCAGCTCATCTCAAGGTGTATCATTTAGCGGAACCATAGATGCCTCCACCGGCGTTGCGTCAGGCACATATAGTGATCATTGGGGCGGCGGCACATGGACGGGGACTCGTTCTTGATCTATTTTTGACATGCGTTCCCATTGCTATAGTGAGAGCCATAAATAAGTTGACATCTTACCCCCTCACCCACCCTCACCCCAACCCTCTCCCGGCGGGATAGGAGGAGAGGGGCAAGGGGAGAGGGAGCTTGAATTCTTTCCCCTCCCTTGATGAGAGGGGATTAAGGGGAGGGTGAGATGTCAACTTTTTAAAGTCCTTCACTATAAGTAATTCTTGATTTCTCTGCCTTCCATATAGTATCTTCTTTCATGGTGACATTCTCATTTAATTTTTCTACATTAATAAATGATTAATGATAACGGTTTAATAATCCTCCTTGCCTTTATCCTTGATTTAATCCTCGGTGACCCCCATTGGCAGTTACATCCTGTCAGACTGATTGGAAGATTAATTGAGTTCTTGGAAAATATCTTCAGAAAAACTGTTATCCCTTTAAAAATCTCTGGTATCTTTCTTGTGCTAAGTGTTGTCTTATTTACATCAGGTTTTTCATTTGTTTTGGTGAAGTCTGCATATATGGTGAATTATTATCTGGGCATGATAGTCTCAGTAGTTACTGTATATTTTGCCATTGCACAAAGAAATCTTTATGATGAGAGTATAAAAATATACTCTTTCTTGAGAAAAGGGGATTTGGAATCTGCACGCAAAAGTCTTTCAATGATAGTTGGGAGGGATACAAACAAACTCTCTGAGAGTGAGGTCATTAGGGCATCTGTTGAGACTGTTGCTGAGAATGGTGTGGATGCAGTTATATCCCCTCTATTCTATGCAATGATAGGCGGTGCCCCCCTTGCCATTGTTTACAGGGCGATTAATACAATGGATTCAATGGTGGGTTATAAAAATAAGAGGTATATGGATTTTGGCTGGGCGGCGGCAAGGCTGGATGATGCAGTCAATTATATACCTGCAAGGTTATCGGCAATACTTATACCTCTCTCCTCTTTAATATATGGCAAAGATTGGCTTGGCTCATTTAAGATAGTATTCAGAGATGGGAAGAAGAATCCAAGTCCCAATAGTGGAATCCCTGAGGCGGCAGTTGCAGGTGCATTAGGTATACGACTCGGAGGGCTGAATTATTATGGGGGAATACCGTCTAACAAACCATTTATAGGTGATTGCGGTTCTGAATTATCAATAAGGCATATCAAAGAGGCAAACATACTGATGTTTATTTCTTCAATCTTGTTTATATTAATCTGTATTATCCTCAGTTTATAATTCCAATCTCAAAAGAACAAAAACTTAATTTCACCGCAGAGTCGCAAAGGTCGCAAAGAAAGTCAAAAATCAAATATATTATTTTATTAACTTTGTGTTCTTTGCGTTTTTGCGGTTTATAATTTCTTTTAAAAAAGAGAAGATGAAAGATTAGATGAATTTTGTTAGAATAATAACCGTGAATATACTTCGTAATATTATTTTTTCATTTCAAGAGGCATTCATCAGTATCCGGGTTAATAGGGGCTTAAGCACCATTACAATCGGAACTATAGCAATCTCCATGACACTATTCGGTATATTCTTTCTGATTTATATAAATCTTCAGAAGGTGGCAACAGGGTTGAGGGGTAAGGTGGGGATGGAGGTATATCTGAAAGAAAATATATCCAATGCACAACTGGAATTAATCAAAAAAAATATCTCTTCTTACAATGAAATTAAAAAATTCTATTATATGTCAAAAGAGGATGCGTTATCTAATTTTAGAAATAAACTGAAGGACAAAAAAACAATATTGGATGGGCTTGATTTTAACCCCCTCCCTTCATCTTTCTTTATTGAGTTAAAGGAAGATTTCAGAGGACTGGAGAGTGTAGAATCGGTGGCAAGGAAATTGTCAGTTACGGAAGGTGTGGAAGAGGTTGAATACGGAAGGGAATGGATTGACAGGTTTGAAACTCTCATGATGTTTTTAAAACTGGGGATGACTGCAGTGGGGGGTGTATTGGCAGTGGGCCTGCTTTTTATCATCTCTAATACTATTAAATTATCTGTTTATTCCCGTCTGGATGAGATAGAGATTATGAAATTGGTGGGCGCTACAAACAGTTTTATTAAAGCCCCGTTTATTATTGAGGGAATAATTCAGGGTCTTTTAGGCACACTCGTCTCCCTCGTATCGTTGATTGTTGTTTATAAAATTATTATAAGCAGGATAAGCAATTCAGTGATGTTGACATTCGGACTTTCTGATATTTCATTTATCCACCCGAGGGCTATGCTTGCAATGATTGTAGCGGGTATCTCTCTTGGCCTCATAGGAAGCGTCTTATCACTCGGGAGGATATTGAGGGTAAGGACATGAAGAAAGTATGCAGTAGGCAATATACAGTAGGCAGTAAAAAAAGAAAGTATGCAGTAAAAAGCTATTGCTTACTACTTACTGCTTACTGTTTACTGCTTACTTCCTACTGCTTTGCCGGGACTATTGATACCCTGACTGTAAAGATTGAAAAAGAGAGGCAGGAACTTAAGGAAATAGAAGAGAAGATTAACAGGCAGAAGACAAAGGTATTAACAGTAAAGAAGGAAGAAAATTCAATTTTGACAAAAATGAATATGGTAAGCCGGGGTTTAAAGATTACCGAAAAGGAATTGAAGATTTACGATTTAAAACTGTCGGAGGTTCAGGGTAAAAAGACCGAGGTAGAGAAAAGGATGAAGGATATGGAATCTGCTATAGACAGGCAGAAGAAGTTCCTCTCCAACAGGTTGAGGACTTTGTATAAAGAAGGAAATCTCTCTTACATAAAGGTTGCCCTCTCTGCAAGCGATTTTACGGATTTTATTCAAAGGATGAGGTATATAGAGAAGATAGCCGAGCATGATTCAGTAATGATTGAAGATTTTTTTAAAAAACAAAAAGAGATGGAAGATGATAGATTGGTTCTTTTGAAATCAGTAGAAGAGATTAAGACCTTGAGAAATATGGCATCTCGGAAGAGAGAGGAATTGATAGGGGAGAAAAAGGAAAAGGAGGAACTGCTCGGCGATATAAAAGGGAAGAGGATTGTTTATGAGAAAGTCCAATTGGAGCTGGAGGATTCATCCCATCAGTTGATGGCACTTATTGAGGCGCTTGAGAAAAAGAAAAAAGATATTGCAGTTATGCCTCCTGAAAAAGGGGCAGGAGATTTTGCAGAGAGAAAGGGTATTCTCCCATGGCCTGTCAGCGGTAAAATAGTATCTCATTTTGGAAAAATGAAGGAGTCAAGATTTAATACATATCTTTTTAATAACGGAATAGAGATTGGTTCCTCGCAAAATGTCAATATAAAAACAATATATTCAGGTGATATAATTTTTGCTGACTGGTTCAAAGGATATGGTAAACTAATAATAGTTGACCATGGCAATGGTTATTATTCATTGTATGGCCATCTGGATGAGATAGACGCGGGTGTCGGCGAGAGGGTGAATGCCGGGGATATAATAGGAAAGGTTGGGGATACAGATTCAATAAATGGTTATACCCTTTATTTTGAGATTAGACAGAAGGGTAAGCCTGAAGACCCCATCGCATGGCTTATGCCGCAAAGAACGGCACATAAATAATCAGTGAACAGTAATTAGTGTTGGTGTCAGCAAATAAAAAAATACTGACACTGTTCACTTACACTGACACTACTTTTGGGAGGATAGAATGTTGAAAAAGTTAAATAGTAAGATTGTTGTAGTCGGCATCATATTGCTTATTTCTACAGGAATATTTTTTAATGCGAGGGTAAAAAATGTCCTGGCGGTAAGCGGAGGGACATACGATAACCTCAAGACCTTTGCCGAGGTTTTGTCACTTATAGAGTCAAACTATGTTGAGGATGTAAAGTCTGAAGATCTTGTCCATGGTGCAATAAAGGGGATGTTAAAGACCCTTGACCCGCATAGCTCCTTTATGACCCCGGATATTTATAAAGAAGTTCAGGTGGAGACTGAGGGTGAGTTTGGAGGTCTCGGTATAGAAATAACTTTAAAGAATGATATAGTCACAATTGTCGCCCCTATAGAGGATACACCGGCCGATAAGGCAGGGCTGAAGGCAGGAGATAAGATAATCAAGATAGACGGGGAAAGCACAAGGGATATGACTGTCATGGATGCAGTAAAAAAGATGAGGGGTAAAGAGGGGACAAAGGTAACACTCACAATCATTCGTGAAGGTTTTGAAGAGCCGAAAGACTTTGCAATTACGAGGGCTGTTATAAAGATTAAGAGTGTGAAATACCAGATGGCGGATGAGACGATTGGCTATATTAAGATAAAGAGTTTTTCAAAGAGTACTACAGATGAGCTTGATACTGCATTAAAATCTGTTACAAAGAATAAGATAAACGGTCTTGTTCTTGACTTAAGGAATGACCCCGGCGGGCTTCTCAATCAGGCAGTGGAGGTCTGCGACAGATTTCTTGAAAAGGGGCAGTTGATAGTATATACGAAGAGTAAGAAGGAGGAGCAGAATTTAAAATTTTCCTCCAGTGGCAGGAGTACATATCTTGATTTCCCGATGATTGTCCTTGTGAATGCAGGGAGTGCCAGTGCATCAGAGATAGTGGCAGGTGCACTTCAGGACTTAAAGAGGGCGGTCATACTCGGGACACAGTCATTTGGAAAGGGCTCTGTCCAGACAATAATACCTCTGAGCGACGGTTCGGCATTGAAATTGACCACTGCGAAATATTATACGCCAAAGGGGAGGGTCATTCAGGGTAAAGGCATTACACCTGATATTGTGGTTGAAGTTCCTGTCTTAATAGCTAAGGCAGTCGTCACCCCGTCTGAGCTTGGTGTTATAAGAGAAAAGGATTTAAAGAATCATCTTAAGGGTGATGAAAGTGCCCCTGAAGGCAATACAAAACAGACTGTTGAAATGAAAGGAAAGACAGGAGAGGAAGACCCTCAACTGGAAAGGGCAGTTGCACTTCTCAAAAGCTGGAATCTTTTCCAGCAGATAAAAGGCGCAGCACCTGTTCAAAAATAAAGGTTGAGGTTTAAGGTTTAGGGTAAGGAGAAATAAGTCTTTCTAAGCCTCAGCCTTAACCTTAGCCTTATAGAATATAATGACAGATGGCAATTCCAAATTATGGGCTATTATCGTTACCATCATCATTGCCCTCTCAATCAGTCTCGGTATCCTTTGGTATAACCATAGGAATAAGGGATTAGAATTTAAGTATGAAATCTATGACAAGGTAGAAGATGTTGAGCTGCCTCCTGCAGATAATAAGAGCGAAAATATTCCCCAATCCAAAGATGCCTCAAGGGCAAATGTAAGAAGGGTTGCAATTATAATAGATGACCTCGGCTGGAACAAAGAGAGTGCAGATGCCCTTCTGAATATTGATGCACCGATTTGCTTCGCCATTTTACCCCATCTCCCATTTTCAAAAATAATAGCCGATGAGGCAGGGCTAAAACATAGAGATGTCCTTTTACACCTTCCTATGGAGCCTTATGGATATCCGCATAAAGACCCGGGAATGAAACCCCTGACAGATGATATGAATAAAAATGACATGGAGGCATTGATAAAGGATTATATTTCGGAAATCCCTCATATCGTGGGCATAAATAATCATATGGGGTCTAAGTTTACTGAGAATGAAAGAGGAATGAGGTATGTAATGGAAATTCTGAAAGATAAAAATCTCTTTTTTGTTGACAGTTTCACAACCCCGAAGTCTCTTGCCTATCAGACAGCTAAGGCATCAGGTGTAAAAACAGCCCGCCGTCAGGTATTCCTTGATAATGAAGAGGATGAGGAATACATCAAAGGGCAGATAGAGAAACTTATTACGATTGCCAGGAAAGATAATAATGCAATAGGAATAGGGCATCCGCATCCCCAGACTATAAATGTCCTCCAGAAAATGGTTCCCTTGATGAAGGAAAATGGTATAGAAATAGTGCCGGTTTCGGAATTGGTGAATTGAAGAAGCTTCTAATGAACAGACCGTAATTTTCAGGAGGGTGCAATGCCTGCAGAAATGGACGGTAAAATAATCTTGACTTTACTTTATGTCCGATATAAAGTAAAGCTAAAAGCAATAAAGGTATTATATGGAGACGATTCTTAAAAGAATGGTTTTTGGTGATATCAAAAAATACCTGCATACAGATGATATTATTGTTTTACACGGGGCGCGTCAGGTTGGCAAGACAACTATCCTTTACCATATAAGAGAGTACCTGAAAAAGCAGGGAGAGGACACATATTTTATTGACCTTGAAGATTCCAGATTTGTAAGAATATTGGACACAGGTGTGGCGGAATTTATCAGGCATCTTAAGGAAGAAGGACTGCTATCCCCGGGCAGAAAAAGAAAGACTTTTGTTTTTATTGATGAGATTCAATATCTATCTGACCCCTCATCATTCCTTAAACTGACGGCAGACCACCATAAAAATATCAAACTCATTGTTTCGGGCTCATCCAGTTTTGCCATAAAAACCAAATTCAAGGATTCCCTCGCCGGCAGGACCGTGAATTTTGAAATCTTCAATCTTTCCTTCAGAGAGTTTTTGCTGTTCAGTCAGTACCCCTTTCAAGAAGGCATGGCATATACCTCCAAAAAAATAGATGATCTTAGAATGCTGTTTAAAGAATATATCCTTTATGGCGGTTATCCAAAGATTGTTCTTACCCCCGAGATTGACAAGAAGGAAAAATACTTGCAGCAGATTATTGACACCTATGTTAAGAAAGACATCAGAGACCTCGCTGACATTAAAGATATTGACAAATTCAACAAATTGCTGGAAACCCTTGCCTCGCAAAGCGGCCAACAGTTGAATGTTGCAGAACTTTCCAATACCACGAAAATAGCAAAACAGACTATAGAGAAATACCTGTTCATCATGGAAAACACCTATATCATCAAATTAGTCAAACCATTCAGCAAAAATATTCGTTCGGAACTCTTCAAATTGCCCAAGATATATTTTTACGATACAGGGCTCATGCAGATGCTTTGGTTAAAGGGATTGCAAAAAGAGATAATCGGCAATGTATTTGAAACAGGAGTCTTTGCCGAGATGGTAAAAAAATATACCCATGAAGCAATTTTTTACTGGCGGACAAAAGACAAAAAAGAAATAGATTTTATATTAAAAATCAAGAATTTCATACTGCCGATAGAAGTGAAATTGAATTTTGAACACTTCAATCCCACAGCGGTGCAGTATTTTAATAAGCATTACGGCATAAACAAATACAAAGTTATCGCTTTAAACGGCAAACCAAAAAGCGAGTTTTATATTTATCCGTGGGATGCGTAGGATGGACACCCCGGATTATTTTCGTAAAAAAATACGGGAAGCGTTTCACCTCTTACTATAGTCTGGCTTAAAAATTATTGAGAGGCTTTAACAACCCGGCTGGAAGCGGGGAGATACCTTGCTCTATCAGCAGGGCAATACCCGTTTTTATCCTTTTTTCCGACTTTCGTGCCTACGGTCACATAACACCATGATGTTTGCACTTGACAAAACAAATCCCTATGTTGTAATATTGTTACAACAGTATATTTTGAAAAAGGGGGTGTGGAAGATGTCAATAAAATTAACATTCGGTGACTTTTTCAAGCAAAAGAGAATCGGTCTGAAAAAGACCCTGCGTCAGTTCTGTGCGGAAAACAAGCTTGACCCCGGTAATATCAGCAAATTAGAAAGGGGTCTTATGGCGCCGCCGCAGGGAAGCAACAAGCTTGAGGAATACGCAAGTTACCTGCACATAAAGAAAGGTACTGACGACTGGTACAAATTTTTAGATCTTGCCCATATCAGTTCCGGGCGCATTCCCGAAGAGTTGTTAAACAATGCAAAGGTCGCAACAAGCCTGCCGATTCTGTTCCGTACCTTGAGTGGCAAGAAAATATCAAAGAAGAAACTCGATGCATTGGTGGAGTTGATTCGCAAGGCATAGCCTATGGCTGAAGTTCCACACTACAGCTATGAGGATTTACGCAAGAAAGCCGATGATTTTTTACGCACATACAACCCTTCCGGCACTATTCCGGTACCTATTGAAGAAATTGTCGAATTTGACTTCAACATCAATATCATTCCAGTTCTGGCACTGCAGCGTGAATTTGAGGTGGAAGGCTTTACCTCCAGCGACCTAAAAAACATCTATGTTGACGAATATGTATACACGGACCATCCCAATCGTTACCGCTTCACGCTTGCTCATGAAATCGGCCATATCGTTTTACATAAAAATTTATATAGAACTAATCGGTTTTCTTCAATAGCTAAATGGAAGGAATTCATCAACTCCATAACTGAAGAAGAATACGGTTGGCTTGAGTATCAGGGATATGCCTTTGCATGCTTGGTTCTCATTCCAAGAGAAAGCCTAATAAAACATACAAACGAATGGGTTAAGAGAATAAAAGGCAAGGGTGTTTCCCTTAAGCAAAACTGGGATTTTGCGTGGGAGTTGATTACCGCACATTTGGGAAAAGCCTTCCAAGTGTCGTCAAGTGTGATAGAAAAGAGGCTGGATAAAGATGGCATCAAAGAAAATTACAGGAGATAATGTCTGTGGCAGGACGATGAAGGATAGGGGGTTGGGATTGCAAGGGTGAGGAGGATTTTATAATTTATCAACATGGACAGACGAGGCGATGGATACGGCTGGAAGCGGGGAGATACCTTGCTTTATCAGCAGGAGTATGCCTTGAGCATAAATTTGTGATAAGGATAACAGGATAATGGTCGCTGTCCCTAATTTTTTTCAAATTTTAATTTGGGACTTGACTAAATAAATATGAAAAAGGACAAATACTTACAAATATTCAATTACCTGCTTGAGTTTTCAAAACTCAGAAGTAATCCTATAAGAGATATTGAAAGTTCCGACACTCAATACCCTGAAATACTATGGTTTGCAGATATACCGCAATATGACATCTTTGACTGTATCACTTTTTCAGATTACAACCAAGATGCTGATTACTGGCTAAAAATGAGCCACAACTGCTGACATTTCCAAAGTTGAGCGATACTCTCACAGACTGGGTTGTAGAAGGCAGTTTGACAAATGAAAACGAAATACCTGTTTTGAAAGAAAACATAGTCAGAAATGGTAAGACAATTTTATTATCAGAGCAACAGGGAATTAAAAAGGAATTTGAAGATTATCTCAATAACAGATGGCTTGATGATTTAGAGTTTTACAAAAAGGAGTTTGAAACTTATGAAGCCAAACTTGCAGAGTATGAGAAGCAAAGCAAAACGTACAAGCATTTTTTCAGCATTCAAAATAAAGCCGAGCAATTTGAGACCCCTGAAAAAGTCCTTTTTTGTTGTCATTGCGAGGAGCATCAGCGACGAAGCAATCTATAAGCTATTGACTTGTATGGTACACCTCTGATGAATAAGCTTCTTGCCAAAACAATCTCTTAATGCCTTTATAATCCCCTTGCCTCCATCCGTTACCCAGATGATCCTCCGTGAAACCTGTAATCCTCGCCTCTGCATATTCGCTATCAACTCTTCGCAGAGTTCATGGTTCTCCGTAGCCCCCAGCCACAAGCCTAATGGCATCTTTTCCCCAGCCGTATCAATCCCCAGCCCAATTATAAAT
>JACRGN010000002.1 GCA_016234205.1 Nitrospinota bacterium
ATGCCCTTAACATATGCAGTTAATATTTCCCGAAGCCTTTTATCCAATATGGCTTATTCATCTCTCATTTTAAGCACACTAATTCTTATCGTATTCACAGTTATATTTAGTATTCTGTCTGTAAACCTGATTGAAAAGAGGATAATCAAGTAGGCTTCAGATGTGCTATACAACTTTACCCCCTAAGAGACCGAAGGTCTTACGGGATTTATCCATGAGTATGGCAGACAAAAAATGGATAACTCTTTAAGAAATCAGTTAGGGCTGATATGGCAAGGGAAGATGCCTCCATCTCATCAGGACAGATATGAGTTGATTCGCCGTAAAGTATATCTATCAACTCATTTATTGTTAGAGGAGTGCCTCCTTCATAATTATTTTTTATATCCTCATATCCCATAATTTTTGCCCCCGGCTTATGCAGAAGCATATTTTGCATTGTTTAAAATAAAATCTGCTATAACAACCTTCGCAAAAACCATATTATTGTCTTCATCATCACCTTTAATGAAATACTCTCCATAGAACATGGATGTAAGTTCATCAATCGTAATCTTCATCTCTTTATTATCAACATTAAACTGTGCCATTTCTTTACCTGCTCCTTTACCTATATATTCGGATTTTCAATACAAATACTTAACTATATGACCACACAAAAACATCTAATCAATTATATTTATTAACCGATAATAAACTATGATAGACATCACAGTATATCCGCTTGTAAACCCAAACCCTGTACCAGCTAAGGGTAATAGTCCGCTATCCAAACAGAGGACATTGAAGGGGAAGATTGTTTCAATACGGAAAGGAAGAAGGTCTAAACGACGCTTCGGAAGCTATACACAAAAGACTATTTCCGATGAAAGAAGGGTAAAGAGAGAACGGAGAGGACTTGAATTAAATCAAGATAACCAAACAGCTAAATTCTTATTATGCCGGGTAGAGAATACAGAAAATGAGATAAAAGGGAAAGAGATAATTATACGGATTGTTGATTAAATTTGATTAGGGGGGAACCCCAATTACTGTTACAATTTAACAAAGATGGAGATTTAAGGGCGTATACTTTTAAAGGTGTTAAAGAGGAGCAATTTATTGGTTTTGGAAGATTCCCCGGAGGGAATCTTCCAAATTTAATCCTTAGTTCACCTTAACAACATTGGATGCCTTAGGGCCCTTTGGGCCGCTTGTAACTTCAAACTCAACCTGCTGTCCTTCATTGAGACTCTTATATCCTTCATCCTTAATATCGGAATAATGAACGAATATATCCTCGCCGCCTTCTTGCTGGATGAATCCAAAACCCTTGGTGTTATTGAACCATTTTACTGTTCCTTTTGCCATTGCAACTTCCTCCTTCCTGAAATCTAAAGCTGACCTTAAATTTACTTGCTAACCTTAAGGTCTATTACTGCCCATTTAAATCGACCAGGCATAAAAAAAAACTGTAAAGGAATCTAATCACCTTTACAGTTAATTATAACCCGTAGTAAATTTATACCATTTCCATATTGTGTTGTCAACTGTTTTCTTTTATGTTTTCTTTTAAAAAAACATAATTTATTTTATTCAGTGGATTTAAGGGATGAATTACATCTGAAAAAGTTACATCAATGTCAAAGGCATCCTTCAGTAATTCACCTGTTATTACCTTATGTGGCTCGCCTGATGCGATTAACCTGCCCTCTTTAATTATATAAACCATATCAAACTGAAATGCCATGTTTATATCATGCAAGGCTGTAATAACAGATATATTTTTACTGTCTCTGAGATTCCTCAGCAGTCTTATCAATTCTATCTGATACTTAATATCAAGGTTGGCAAGCGGTTCATCAAGGAGTAGAATCCCTGCCCCCTGAAGGAGTGTCATAGCTATAAAAACCCTTCTCCTCTCGCCTCCACTTAGTTCAGTTATTGAGGAGTCTTTCTTTTCAGTAAGTCCAACCATTTCTATTGCATCTTCAGGTGATAGTTGCGGGGGTATGTCATACGGATAAAGCCCCATACTGACAAGCTCCATTACCCTGAAAGGGGCATTTATATCAAGCATCTGTGGAAGGTAGCTTATAAGCTTTGCCCTGTCTTTTCCCTTATAATGATGGAGCGGCTTATTCCACAAGTTTATCTCTCCCATTTGAGGCATGAGAATCCCCGCTGATAGCTTTAGCAATGTGGACTTCCCTGAGCCGTTTGCCCCTAACAGACCAATGAACTCTCCGCCATTAACAGATATTGACAGATCTTTTATAAATTCTTCCCTGTTGTATGAAAAAGAAACTTTCTTTAAATCAAGTATTCCCATAAGAACAAAAGAAAAGATTAAGGAGAAATAGGGAAATTGGAGAAGAGGAGAGAAAAAAATAACAATAAAAGTTTAAAATATTTTTCTCCCTTTCTAACCTTCTTCTCCCTTTCTCCTTAAATGATTTTATAATTTTTCCTCAGACTCCCAGTATCTCTTTTTTTCTCAAGAGATATAGAAAATATGGTGCGCCGATTATAGCAGTTATAATCCCTGCTGGAATCTCTGTTGGAGAGATAATTGTCCTGCCAATTGTATCTGCCATACAGAGCAAGGTCCCGCCTGCCAATGCAGATAAGGGTAATAAGAATCTGCAATCTGAGCCGACAAAATACCTTACTATATGAGGTATTAAAAGCCCTATAAAACCCACTATGCCGCCGAGTGATACAGATGAAGCTGTCATAAGCCCTACTGAAATAAATAGGATTAATCTCTCTTTAACTGGAGAAAAGCCAAGACTATGGGCAATCTCGTCTCCAAGTATCAGAGCATTTAAACCCTTCACCCTCCAGATAGAAAGTAAAAAACCGGCAAAGATAAAGGCAAATCCGTAGGGAATCAATAACCAGTCTGCCATTGATAAATCTCCAAACATCCAGAGCATCGCCCTTTTCAATCCCTCATCCGCCGAAACACTCATAACAAGCATAAGGATTGATGAAAAAAGAAAACCCATCCCAATACCTGCAAGCAGTAACCTCTCAGGCAAAAGCCCTCCCTTTTTATACCCCATAACACCAACTGCAATACCGGTAAAGATGGCACCAATAAAGGCAAGTAATGGAATACTGAATAATCCAAATATAATTTTCCCGAATAGAAGACCTATAACAGCCATTAGGGTTGCACCACTTGATATGCCGAGTATATAGGGGTCTGCGAGGGGGTTTCTAAGAAGCCCTTGAAGGACAGCCCCTGATGCACCAAGGGCTGAACCCATAAGGATTGAAACTAATACACGCGGAAGCCTTATTGAAAAAATTATCTGCCTGCCTGTATCATCCAGATTAAATGGGTTAATGAATTTTGGGCCAATCAAAACAGATAAAAATAATATTATTAAAGATAAAACGATTAATAATATAATTTTTGGGCTTTTCACGAAATATAAAGGCATTAAGAGTTATCATCCTATATCATTTCCTTCAAGTTCAGCATATCTACAAACGCATCTACAACCTCAGGGTCAAACTGGGATCCTGACATCTTTTTTAGCTCTTTCACTGCTTCTGAAACAGAAATTGCCTTTTTGTAAGGCCTTACGGATGTCATTGCCTCAAATGCATCGGCTACTGCAATAATCCTTGCCCCAAGCAAAATCTCTTTTCCTTTCGTATTATCTAAACCGTTCCTTCCATCAAAATATGTATGGTGCTGCCGGACAATGGCAGCCACATCTCCCAGTCCATCCATCTTATCCAGTATCTTGCCGCCAATCTCCGGGTGGTCTCTCATAATCCGAACCTCATCTTCATTTAGAGACCCCTTTTTTAGAAGAATATGGTCAGGGATGCCGATCTTACCTATATCATGGAGAATCCCTGCCCTATAGATGGTCTCTATTTCCCGGTCTGATACACCCATCTTTACCGCGACACCCTTAGAATATTCTGCCATGCGGATTGCATGACCGGCAGTGTAAGGGTCCCTTGCCTCTATGGCACTTGCGAGGGTTGCTATTATCCCGATGTATATATACTGTACCCTGCCGTATAGCCTGCTGTTTTCCAGAGCAATAGCAGCCTGACCGCATAAAACAGATACCAATTCCATATCTGAATGGGTAAACGGCTGACTATCTGTTGTCTTTGATAGGTTTAAAACCCCATGGAGTTTTTCCTTGATAATAATCGGAATGCACAGGGCTGACCTTATCTCCTGGCTTTTCATCATATCCTTCAAATTCTGGGGTATATCTGAATCTTCATTAAGGAGAAGCGGTTCTCTATTTTCCGCAACCCAGCCTGCAATGCCTTCACCTATTTTGAGCCTGATGGCAGTGTCTGAATCCACCTCAAGTCCAATGGATGCCTTCAGAATAAGGCTGCCATCATCCTCCAGAAGCATAAGGGATGCCCTGTCAGAGGATGTATATCTGCTGCTTTCCTCCACAATACTCTTAAGGAGGCTGTTAATATCCAGCTCGCTTAAGAGTTTTTTATTCATCTCAAAAATTGGGATAAACGCCTTGAGCCTCAGATTCTCTTTTATGATGTCATTTTTTCTTATGACATCCTCCACTGAACTCTTAAGCTCATGCGGCGTGAATGGCTTCAGGATAAACCCTTGGGCACCCTGTTTCATGGATTCTATGGCAGTATCAATTGTCCCGTGCCCTGTAATGACTATAATGGGGATATCTGCTGAAACATCTTCCCTTATCTTCTTTATAAGGGTCATCCCGCCCATTCCCGACATCTTTATATCAGTAATAACAACATCAAACTCGCCTGCTTTAAGCTGCTCATACCCATCCTCTCCAGAAGATACGGTTATCACATTATAGCCCGCCCTTCTTAATATCTCGGATGAGGTATTGAGGATTACTATCTCATCGTCTACAATAAGGATATTTTCCTTTGGCATATTAGTTTATCCCGCACATAACCTACTACGAAGAGATTCTTCGCAGAGGGTTATGTGCGGGACTAAAAATAAGACTCCTTTACTGCTGTAACTCTTGTGCTGAGGGGAGGAACCTCATTTCTGTCTATCATAACATCTATCACTGTTGATTTTCCAGTAGCAATAATATCATCCATAAATTTTCTGTTAATTTCTCCCGGTTTTGTAACCCTGACACCCCTTGCCCCAAGCCCTTCAGCAAT
>JACRGN010000084.1 GCA_016234205.1 Nitrospinota bacterium
AACAATCTGGTATGCACTGGACAGTCAAAGGAGCAAATAGCATTATTGCTTTACGCTGTTGCTTTTTCAGTAATCGCTGGGAAGACTTCTGGGAGTATAGGTCATGTGCTTAAATGCTACCCATAAATTTGTCGCACACCCTATTGAAAGAGAACGAATATATAATCAGGCAGAAGTATGGTGTCAAAAAGATAGGTGTCTTTGGTTCATTCGCAAGAGGCGAGATTAATGAATGTTTTTGCTATAATAATGTGAGGAGATAAACAAAATGAAATTTACACGAATTACTGTTAATCCAGACCAGATGGGTGGTGTTCCATGTATTCGCGGGCTACGCATACCTGTTGCGACTGTTGTAGGTATGATTGCTGATGGTATGTCGGAAAAGGAAATTCTAAAGGCATTTCCTGACCTGGAGCATGAGGACATTCATGAGGCACTGCAATATGCATCTGAGGCAGTGCGTGAGCGTGAAATCCCGCTGGTTACATCGTAATGAAATTTTTGATAGATAATGCTTTATCACCTATGATTGCTGATGGACTTAATAAAGCAGGATATAATGCTATCCATATTCGTAGCTATGGATTACAATCAGCAGATGACGAAACTATTCTTAATCGTGCCATTGTAGAAGACCGTATTATCATTTCAGCAGATACCGATTTTGGTACATTACTGGCGCTGCGAAAAGAAAGAAAACCATCCATTATTTTATTTCGTAGAAGCACAGAGCGCCGTCCTGATAGGCAAATGAATCTTTTGCTCACAAATCTTCCTGCCATTCAGAAGGCTTTGGAAGATGGATGCATTGTTGTTTTTGAACAAACCCGTATACGGCTTCGCCCTTTACCAATCAGTAGTGAGGAAGATAAAATGTAAGAAAAGGGCAAATTAAATAAATGGGAAAATGAAGGCGATTGCGATATTGAAAAAGCATGAAGGTGTCATCAAGCAAAAATATAGTGTCATAAGGATAGGCATCTTTGGTTCCTTTGCAAAATGAAAAATCCAGTAATCGGTATAACTTCTGATTATGATGAAATTAATGGACAGCCCTCTTTTTTTATAAAGAAAAGTTATGTTACTGCTATTGAAGATTCAGGCGGTATCCCAGTTTTATTATGCCCTGCTAAAAACGAGAGTAGCCAATCAAGATTTATAAACCTGATAGATGGGATTTTAATATCAGGCGGTGGATTTGATATTGACCCGAAATACTTTGGAGAGGAACCTCATCCAAAACTTGGGAAAATTCAGCCTGATAGGACTGACTTTGAAATTAAGTTATTAAAAAGTGCTGTAGAAAAGAGGATGCCTGTTCTTGGTATATGCGGCGGGCATCAGCTTATAAATGTTTATTTCGGAGGAACTCTCTATCAGGATATACCATCCCAATACAGTGAAAAAATCAATCATAAGCAATCTACACCCTCTGACATTCCATATCATAAGATAGAGATTCATCCCTCCACACGATTGTCTAAAATTACCGGGGCAGATTACAGCAAAGTAAACAGCACTCATCATCAGTCAATTAAAAAGATAGGCAGTGGTCTTAAAATAAGTGCAGTTGCAGAGGATGGGATAATTGAGGCTATTGAATCTGATAATGATGACTTTATTGTTGGAGTTCAGTGGCATCCTGAGAGGATTTATAATAAAGATTCCTGCTCTAAAAATATTTTTACAGAGTTTATCAAAGAGGCAGACAGATTCAGCCGAACAAAGAAATAGTATTTTAAAGATTACACAGTATAGATAATCATACACTTATTTAACCTTTTCAAAAGTATCCTTTCTTTAGCACCCTTTATTTATCAATTAATTATAAACCATTTCATTAAAGGCACGGTCTTTGCTATTTCTATAGGACAGAGAAGGTAATCACGGATTATTTTTCTGGAGGTGCCAAGATGAAAGATAGATTTTATCTAATGTTTGCAGATGATATCGGAGGCAGATTCAGGCAGTTCAGTCTGCCAAAGTATTTGGTTAGGGGATTTTTTGTATTTATTGGAATAGTTTTTGTCTTATCAGTTTTTATGATACATCGTCATGTGAAATTGAGTAAAGATGTAATTGAGCTTCAAGGATTGAGAAGGGAGACGAGGGAGCAGAGGCTTCAGATTCAGCAGTTCGTTCAGAAGGTCAAAGACTTTGAGCATCAGATGGCAAGACTTGAGAACTTTGACAGAAAGCTCAGGGTAGTAACATCATTAGAACGGGGTGATTCCGCAGTTCAGGGATGGGGCGTTGGGGGTCCTAATCGTGAAGAAATTGATATGTATGAGCCATTATTACCAAGTAAGGGAAAAGATGTAATAAAAGAATTGAATAAGGATATAGATGAATTGAAGAGCCATGCAAAATTTCAGGAGATAAGTTTTCAAGAGCTGGATGAATTCTTCAAGGGGCAGGAATCTCTTCTTTCATCAACCCCCTCTATCTGGCCTGTAAGGGGCTGGGTGACGAGTGGTTTCGGATACCGCTTATCACCATTTACTGAAAGGAAAGAAGTGCATGAAGGACTGGATGTGGCAACGAGAATGAATGCCTCCGTAATATCGCCGGCAGATGGTATAGCCGTGAGGGTGGGGAAGGATATAAGTTATGGAAATGTTCTGGAGATAGACCACGGATATGGAGTAGTGACGAGGTATGGGCACAATGCCAGGATTCTTGTGAATACAGGGGATAAGGTAAAGAGAGGACAGGCGATTGCCGAGGTTGGAAATACAGGAAGAAGCACAGGGCCGCATCTTCACTATGAGGTAATGGTAAACAGCATTCCCACAAACCCGCTAAATTATATATTTGATTGACGAACCAAAATAATTCATTAACCACCGAGGACACAGAGAAAAAATATCTGGATTTTTAAAACCAAAAACCACGAGATTAACACAAGATTCTCACAAGAAATGTCATTCCCGTGAAAACGGGAATCCAGTATAAGGAAATAGATTCCTGCTTTCGCAGGAACGGTGTCTGTGTCCTTCTGTGAAATCTGTGGTTTCATTAGGTCTTTGTTTTTTGGTTGTTGTGAAATCTGTGGTTTTATTCACATTTTTTTAGGATTTATGGATTTGACAGGATTGGTTGAAAGGATTATATTAAAAACAAGAGGAGGTTGATATGCTTAGTGCAATAAGTTCAGCCCTTTCAGGTTTATTGGCATTTGCAAAAAAGACAAATGTAACATCAAATAACCTTGCAAATACCCTCACTGATGATTTTAAGAAGAGCCGTGTAACAATGAAAGAAGGGAGTGCCGGTGGTGTAGGTGCTGTGGTTGAAAAGGTAAATACGCCCGGCTATCCAATTCCTGATGCTGTTCGGCAGACTAATAATATTACAGCAAAAGAAAGTTCTAATGTGGATATAGCAGAGGAGATGACAAATCTTATCCTTACTGAAAAAGGCTACAAGGCAAATTTAAAGACCATTAAGGCAGCAGATGAAAATCTCGGCACACTACTTGATATAAAGGCATAAGGCATCTCTTCAGAATCTTATTCCATCCAGTTAAACCTATCATACCCAAATTCCGCTTTAGCGGAATTTAAAATCACAGATTCATCCTGAAATACTGCATTATCATCAATTTTGCTCCTCACCGTATTGGTCATATACGGTTACGTCGCAAAATTGCCTCTGGCCTTGTCTTTCAGGCGACTTTGCGATTTTACCCAAAATCCAAAATCGGATTTTGGGTCATACTGTTTTGTTGACATTAATCAGGTTCACTTTTAAAATGTAAAAATATGGCAAAGCTTTGTGTAAATGTTGACCATGTTGCAACTGTGAGGGAGGCGAGAAAGACAATAGAGCCTGACCCTATAGCTGCTGCTATTCTGGCGGAGCTTGCCGGTGCACATGGTATTACAATCCATTTAAGGGAGGACAGGAGGCATATTCAAGATAGAGACCTGCGCATAATGCAAGAGGTTGTGAAGACAAAACTGAATCTTGAGATGGCGGCGACAAAGGAAATGATTGATATTGCCCTCTCTGTCAAGCCTGATCAGGTGACATTTGTCCCTGAGAAAAGGCAGGAGATAACAACCGAGGGTGGACTTGATGTAATATCGCAGGAGGATTATTTAAGGAGAGCCATTAAAAAATTTAAGGAGGCGGGTATTCCTGTAAGTATATTTATTGACCCTGATTTAAAACAGATTAGGTCGGCTAAAAAGACAGGGGCTGATTGTCTGGAGATAAATACCGGAAAGTATTCCGAGGCAAAAACGGAGAAAGAATTAGATGTTGAATTTGAAAAGGTAAAGAGTGCGGTTAAATTTGCCTATAAATCTAAACTTACAGTTCATGCAGGACATGGGCTTACATATAGTAATGTAAAAAGGGTTTCTGATTTAAGAGAGATATCTGAGTTAAATATAGGTCATAATATAGTAGCAAGGGCTGTTCTTGTAGGGATGGAGAGGGCTGTCAGGGAGATGCTCAATATTATAAATCAATACTCAGTTCGTTCTTAAAAATAGCCTTTTCACTATCCGGTAAATCCTTTGCTAATTCCTTTATTTTTTCTTTTGTTTCTGTAAGGTTAAAGCTGTGTTCTATTGCTTTTTTAAAGGCAGGGATTGTATCTTTAAATCTTTTCTCTCTGATATAAAGCCCGCCTAAAAGGAGTTGTCTCTGCGGTATCCTTGGGCTTATGACAGTAGCCTGTTCAAGATGGCTGATTGCACCCTTTATATCCCCTTTTTTTATCAACACATCTCCGAGGCTGTGATGAGCCTTTACATATCTGGCATTATATGTAATTGCCTTTTTTAAAATCTCTTCCGCCTTATCTATATCACCTTTTTCAAGATAAGCAAGACCGAGATAATATGCTGCCTTTGCACTGTTCGGTTTAATCTTTAGAGCCTTTTCAAACTCCGCAATTGCCTCGTCATACTTTTTATTATGCAAGAAGTCCCTTCCTTTGTTGAACATGACCTCACCCTCAGGTGGGTTTTTAACCTTTTCTAAAATCTCTGTTATCTTATTCTCAAGTGTCTTGGTTACAAAGGGTTTTATTATATAACCGTTAACATCTTCCTCTGCTGCTTCTACAATCTCGTCTTCCCAATTTTCTGCCGTTACCATCAGGATAGGGAGGTATCTTAAATTGCTGTCTGCCCTGACTGCCCGAACAACCTGAATCCCAGGCATCCGCGGCATATTCCAGTCAAGAACAAGGAAATTAAATGTCCCTGACTGGAGCTTTGTCATTGCAGTATCTCCATCATCAGCCTCCTCAATATGCTCAAATCCTATCTGCCTCAGCATATTCTTAATCGTCCTTCTCATATTGGTAAAATCATCTGTTACCAATATCTTCATCTTTTTTGTTTTTTTATCAAGTTCCATTACTATTCTCCAAACTTAAAAACAAAATAATTATACATTATACCCAGCTTTAGTCAATAATATAAAACCGAATTATGCTCGAACCATTAATAGAAGACCATATGTCCCTGAAGCGACTGTTAAATTTTCACTTTTCCATGGATGGTAAAAAGTGGAAATTTCCACAGTTCAGACAGCCACGGATGGCTGTATGAACGGCAAGCGGAAGGGATATATGGTCTTTCATGCATTTATTTGGGATAAAATCTTGTTATATTTCATGGCTATTATTTTTAAATAACCTATCCATTCGCTTCGGGTCTATAGTAACAAAGATGTTTTTATCCTGTGAAATTATTACCTTTCCTGCTTCAGCCCCTTTTGGTTTTTTTACATATTTTTTAAATGTATATGCTATGTTTCCCCTGCCTGTTGATTTTAACTTGCTGAAACAAATTGCAAGACTGGCAGCATCCAATAAAGTCTCTCTTGGCACATCCTTTCTTTTTCCTGTCTGTATAACCACATGAGAACCCGGAAAATCCCTGACATGAAGCCATATATCGTTCCCATTTGCAATTTTGAATGTAAGTTCATCATTCTGTTTATTATTTTTCCCAACAAGTATTGTCAGCCCGTCAATGGATTCAAAAGACATCGGTGAAGATTTGTCTTGAGATTGTCTGGCCGATTGTCTCTTTTTGTCATTGCGAGCCGAAGGCGAAGCAATCTTTCCTAAAAGGCCATTCCGAGTGAAGCGAGGAATCTCGCCTTCATGCCTCATAGTCTCATCAATCTTGCGATGCAGTTGTGCTATCTCGTTCTTTG
>JACRGN010000085.1 GCA_016234205.1 Nitrospinota bacterium
CGACCCACTTTGTGGGTGCCCCGAATTTTCAATTAAGGAATTTTATTTTTATATTTTTTATTGAAAATTGGAAATTGGAAATTTTTAAATCTGTGTCTCAGTGTCTCAGTGGTTTATAATTCCTTTAAATTGTAGAACAAAAATATGTTTTTAGCAAGAAAATGACACAAGAAAATGAATGCCTTGACTCCATCCTCTGCTCGTGTTATTTTCACGACATGGGAAATTTTTCTTATCGCTACTTCGCCATTAGAGGCAATTTACCTCTTGTCCGTGAGAGAAGCAGGGATAAATACGGGAAGAAAATTTCCGAGAGGCTGGTAAGGTGTATATGGCTGGATCAATTATTTAAAGACGATATTTTTACAACGGACGGAAGGAAAATAAAGGTATTATCTCCCGGCTGGTGGAATCTTGGAGAGGGACCCGATTTTAAAAAGACAGTTATATCCATCGATGGAGAAAAGGTTCTCAAGGGTGATGCGGAGGTTCATGTCTATTCATCCGATTGGAAAAAACACGGGCATCACAGGGATGAGAGATATAAAAATGTAATCATCCATGTTTTTATGTGGAATGATCTTAAATCAACGGACAGCAATATTCTACAGCTGGAGGTCTCACAATTTTTAAAAGAGGAGATTGAACATATCGAAGATACGATTGATATACATGGGTATCCATACAAAAGTCCAAAGGAATACGGTGATTGCTCTTCTGGCGATGCAGAAAAGATCGGCAGCCTATTAGACATCGCCGGAGACGCCAGGGTGATTGAAAAGGCTGAAAGATTTAAGAGTGCATTAAATGGATGCGGCTGGGAGCAATTATTATATGAAGGCATTATGGAATCGCTGGGATACAGGAGGAATAAGCTGCAATTTAGGTCCCTTGCCAAATCGATACCGCTGCAAATAATTAAAAATGCCATTTGCGGGTATTCTTATAAAAAGAGGGTAATAATTATTCAATCGTTATTACTGGGTGCAGGAGGACTAATCCCTGAAAATCCTCCCCATAGGTGGGAATACAGTCAGGAGGTCAAAGACTATATAAAAGCCATAAAAAGACTCTGGAATAAGTATAGAATTCCTGTTGAGAAGAATATTATGTGGGATTTTTATGGGACAAGACCTGCCAATCTGCCATTCAGAAGGATTGCAGGTATAAGTCATTTTCTCTCCTCTAACATTGAAAAAGGTTTATTAAATGTATTCCTATCTGAATTTCTGAAATTCAATATTGACAAAAAAATAAGGACATTCATCAATAGAACTAATGATTTATTCAGTGTAGATGATGACCTGTGGTCATTCAGGTATACATTTAAAGGTAAGAGATTTATTAATAAAAATAGGCTTATAGGGAGGGACAGAGTTTTAACAATAATAGTAGATGTTCTTATGCCGGTAATGCTTCTATGTTCAAAAGAAAATGGAGACTACCAATTGGAAGAGAATATTCACAATGTATATACAAAAATATCAAGACTGCCATCCAACAGTATTACCAGATTTATGGTGAGGAGGATGTTGAGAGGCGAAAGGCATATTGTTAACAGTGCCAGAAGGGGACAGGCACTTATACAGATATTTAATGACTATTGTGCAAATAATGAAGATGGCTGTCCCGGATGTGCACTGAAAATGGAAATTACTAATTTGTAAGTTTTATTATGATATACGATGTATGTGATAGGTGCGGTCTAAAGATTCCTGAAGGCGGGCTCAAATATATTGTCAGGATAGATATAGTTGCAGATGATGATAATATTATTCCTGAAGATATAACGGATGAAGAGCTTGATGCAATGATTTCAGGGATAAAAGAGTTTGACCCCGATATGCTTGAGAGGGATGTGCATCAGGAACTTGCATTTGTCCTGTGCAAGAGATGCAAAGAGCAGTGGACAAGGGATCCATTCAATACTATGAAAGATAAATTAAATATAGATGAAGGATGGAGCGGCGAGCTTCATTAATAATCAGCTAACGCTATCATTTCTATTTCTATTGCGGCACCCTTTGGCAGGGCTGATACCTGGATTGTAGAGCGGGCAGGCTTGCTGTCACTAAAATATTCACTGTATATCTTATTCATCTGTTCAAAATTCTTTAGGTCAGTTAAAAATACAGTAGCCTTAATTACATTCTTGAGAGATGCGCCTGCCGCCTCAAGCAAGGCTTTAAGATTTTCCATAACCCTCTTTGTCTGCTGGCTAATATCACCTTCAATAAGCTTATTTGTAGAGGGGTCTAATGGTATCTGCCCTGATGTAAATATAAAATTTCCCACCCTAATAGCCTGCTCATAGGGTCCTACGGAAGCAGGTGCTTTATCTGTTGATATAGGTATTTTTTTCATGGTAAATTAGTATCGCATATATTGAAGTTATTATTCAAGAAAAATAATTGAATTTTAACCACAGAGACACAGAGGCACAGAGAAAGACAAGAAGCAAGGAATAAGAAGCCAGAAGCAAGATTTTTTTCTTACATCTTGCCTCTTTTTTTAATCTTTTTTTCATCTCTGTGTCTCCGTGTCTCAGTGGTTTATAATACTTATCTTAAATGAAAATAGCAATATCAGGTAAAGGCGGTGTAGGAAAGACTACTCTGGCTTCTACTCTGGCAAGGATGTATGCCAGAGAAGGATTTAATGTTCTGGCGGTGGATGGAGACCCTTCAGGGCATCTATCTGTAGCACTGGGTCTATCTATAGAAGAAAGCTCGGAGATTATACCTCTAATAGAGATGAAGGAATTGATAGAGGAGAGGACAGGGACTGCACCGGGGAGTATGGGTGGGATTTTTAAGCTCAATCCAAAGGTTGATGACCTCCCTGAAAAACTATCAGTTAATATAAAGGGTGTGAGATTGATTCAGACAGGAGGTTTTAGAAAGGCAGGGAGCGGCTGTTTCTGTCCTGAAAATGCCATATTGAAAAGCCTGTTAAAGCATTTTATTGTGGATACGGATGATGTTGTAATCCTTGATATGGAAGCAGGTTTTGAGCATCTTACAAGAGGAACGGCTAAATCAGTTGATGCAATGATTATAGTGGTAGAGCCGGGGCTCCGCTCTATTAAGACTGCAGAAACAATAGCCTTATTGTCAAGAGAGTTGGGTATATCCCGTATTTTTTATGCCGCAAATAAGATTAATAACAGTGAAGAAAAGGAATATATTTTAAAAAATCTTGAGTTTAGTGAAGATATTATTGGATATATTTCTTATGAAAATACTATTAAAGAGGCTGATTTAAAAGGTATGTCTCCGTTTGAGAACAGCGGGAAACTGATTGGAGAGGTGAAAGAAATAAGAGATGGGTTAAATAAAAGGATAATATAATCTATGAACAACTGCGACCATTTCCCCAAATTTTCTTTTCTAATCTAAGAAGTATGAGATAGTGTTCCACGATATGAGGTGGTAGTTTCTTCAGAATAGCTGCAAACTCCTTTATGGTGGGGCGACCCATCTTTCCATAAGTTTCAACCTTTTCTTTAGCTTTTAAAGTCTTAGAGATTTCTCTTTCGCCAAAAAACTCTGTCATAGGAACAGAAAGTGCATCTGCAATTAACACCAAGGATTTTTGTGTAAACTTTCTCTTGCCACTTTCTAACTGGTTTATATAGCCCTGAGAAAGACCACTCCTCAAGGCAAGTTCTTCCTGTGTAAGACCAGACCCTATCCTCATTCTGCGAATATTATCTCCAACAATATTCTTATGTTTTTTCATGGAAATTATCCTATAGCACCTCGTAAATTAGTTCAATTGCTTGGTGTAATAATTATCTTGACATAAATATTGCACAGTGCTATAAAACAATAAGTTATTTTTCATAGATTAAGCATTTATCAATTTTTATAGGATAGGAAGGGGGTGATAAGCCAAAATGGTATTAAGGCATTATTATTTAAAGTTCATTTAGCGGGTTGTTGAAAAACCCCGTCTTCGTGTCACCCTGAGCGAAGCGAAGGGTCTTAACTAACGGAGGTGTAAAAATGAAAAAGATTAGGATAGTGGTGTTGATATTATTTTTAGGACTCATGGCAGGATGTAGTAGTGGCAGTAGTAGTAGTTCAGGTGGCGGCGGTGCAACAATTGATTCTGCAGTGGTAGGAACATGGAAGCTATCAACTGATAGTAGTAATACGATAACTTTTAAAAATGATGGAACTTATACCGTTACATCAGCCAGTTGCACCGTTTCCGGCACATGGTCGGCTTCAGGTGGTAATATTACAACTACTCAGACTAGCGGTTCCTGTATGACGACTGGTGCTACTACACCTTATACAGTGACCTCAACAACCTTTACAGTTCAACATAGCAATGGTAGTACTGAGGTTTGGGTTAAGTCATGATTCTCCCTGAGCGAAGGGAAGGGTCTTAACTAACGGAGGTGTGAAGAGGTGTGAAAATGAAAAAGATTAGGATAGTGGTGTTGATATTATTTTTAGGACTCATGGCAGGATGTAGTAGTGGCAGCAGCAGTAGTAGTAGTTCAGGCGGCGGTGGAACAATTGATTCTGCATTGGTAGGAACATGGAAGCAATCAACTATTAATAATGTTACGGTTGGTAGTAATACTACGGTAACTCTTAAAAATGATGGAACTTATACCGTTACCGTTACAGATACATCAGCCAGTTGCACCGCTTCCGGCACATGGTCGGCTTCAGGTGGTAATATTACAACTACTCAGACTACTCAGATTAGCGGTTCCTGTTTGCCGAATAGTAGTAGTACTACATCTTATACAGTGACCTCAACAACCTTTACAGTTCAACATAGCAATGGTAGTACTGAGGTTTGGGTTAAGTCATGATTAATGGGATGGGGTTTAAAAGATGGTCTGTTATTATGAAAACCACCTTCTTAAACCCCATTATCATTGGGATGTTAATAGTTTCAGTTCATGCAGTTGATATAGAGCCTGCCCATCGTGTTTTTCTTACTGCCGATGCATGTGGTGATGTTCCAAAAGAGAGTCCTGCTGAAAGTTTTGATTGTCATCAAAAGATATATGTTGTATTGGAAGGAGCTGGGCTTAAAAAGGATAAGCATATTTTTGAGGGGTTCTGGATAAACCCAAAGGGGAAACAACAGGAATATGCCAGATACGAGTTTGAAGCCTCAAAAGGAAAAAAACGGGTATGGCTCTGGCTTGAGTTGCACCCCAGTGGTGGAAAACTCTTTGGAGCGATTACCCCTTCTTATGGAGTGGATATTTTTTCTGGCAGATGGACAGTTAGGCTTTATCTTGATGGGAACTTTTTAACAGAAAAGGTCTTTTATGTGAGTTGCTGAAAGGCAAAGTTTAGTATATCGCCACTTGTCCGGATACTTTTATATTTTAACTTTATCAATGAATGCTCTGGCAGATTTGAAGATATCTTTTAATGCATTGACATCTTCTATTAGCCCTCTGTAGTATCCAGCTATGTGTAGTTCTTTGTATAGTTTCTCAAACTCCCTTGTAAGTTTACCATTGTAGGGAGTTAAATGCTTCCGTATCATATCTCTATAACCTTCCACTGATTTAGGCAGCTCTTTTTGATTTACTCCCCTTTTTATCAGATACTCATCTATCGCCTTTAAGACTGCAAGATAGGCGGTTCCACAACCCTCTTGCACATATTTGATATCATCATACCTGTCACCCTCAATGGGTGATTTATTCAATAGCTCTTTTGCATTTTGAAAATATCTGATTGACTCGGATTTATGTTTCATAAGTTAAATCTCTACATTAATAGCTACCCCTTTCCCTTCTTCGCTTAGGAACTTGTTCATTATCTTCTTGTGCCTTTCATCAGACATATTCTGCAATTTCATCATACCCTCTCTTACAACCTCCCTGCCGGACCTTGCTCCTCCTTGGGCGATATTTGATAATTGCGTCTTAATATTTTCTTTTCCTATACTTATTAGGGTAGTATTTAATGCCTGCATATCTCCACCTCTGGACAATAATATATATGTTTTTGAGGCTTTTGTCAATTGAAAATTCTGTCAGTAGGTTGTATCACTTATTATCTTTTCAAATACCCCAAATACGGAATCTGTGCTCCAATCCCTTGGCCCAATAACCTTATGTATTACAGTACCTTTCTTATCAATTATGAATGTCTCGGGGACACCTGTGGTTTTGTATAATTTTGAAGTTGTCCCTGCCGGGTCAAGGAGGGCGGGGAATGTAAGTTTATACTCCTTCATGAATGGCTCAACCGATTTTTTACCATCCTTATCAATACTTACTGCCAACATTACAAAATCCTTGTCTTTAAAACGCTGATGCAGTTTCTCCATAGAGGGCATCTCGTCTTTACATGGCTGGCACCATGTAGCCCATATATTTAAAAATACCACCTTTCCCTTATAATTTGAGAGGGTATGGTTGATACCATTCAAATCGGGAAGTGTAAAGTCGGGTGCCGGAGTACCTTCAATCTGAGATTCAGCAGACTTTGGAGGCTCTTTTGGCACCCCTGTCTGGCCGGATTTCCATATTAGAGAGGCAATTGCAAGTCCCACTACAAGGAATATAAATGGGGCAATATCTCTTTTCTGAGTGCTGATTGCCGACTGCTGACTGATTGCATTAACCATTGTGCCTTTGTTTTTCAAATTCCTTATTAACCTGTGCCTTTATATCAGGTATTGAATATCCCTTTTTGTAAAGGTCATAAGACATGAAGACCTCATTCTGGCATATATCACAATTTGCACCATGGTCATCCGTATAACAGGTGAGCAATGTCTTATGCTTAAACCTCGGATTCTTACTGCAGTCACAATAGCAATACTGGGCATCAATAACCTGAGGTATCACCGCGGCAAGGCTGTAAGCCTCCGCTGCTCTTCCCCTCCACATATCGGCGGGGAGGATTGGTCTTGTCTCTACAAGCCCTGTGGCAGATGTCTGTTCAGTCGAACTTATAGTTTGAATCTCTGAATCAGCTTTTTCTGAAGATTTTGATGCCATATATCCAATCAGGGCAATAAAGATTATTGCCGCTCCTATTATGGCACTATTTATACCTTTTCCACTTTCCTTTTTTTGATTACCCTTCTTATTACCCATTATACTTCCTCCTGCTAAATCATTGAGGGAGCATCCCTCCTATATATATTTTTATATTACCAAAATTTAGTCGCAAAGGCAAAGGTTTGTTATTGACAATATGATTTTCAAATATAAACTTATACTGAAAAAATATGGAACACCTCTTAGGAAATTACTTAAAGGATGTTGGAATCTCAGGGTAGGTGATTACAGGATTATTTATAAAGTCATAGCACAAGAAATTCATATCATTGGCGTAAAATAGTGTATACAACATTCTTGGGCGTATAATATCGTGCTAAAGAAATCAATGAGTGATTTTGTAAACTTTCATTTCTTCATGAATGCCTTTTAGCCTTGCATTTTCAGGAGCAGCATTCAAACTTCTTAGCAGTTCCTGCACCCTTGGGTAAGAATAAACATCCTCTGTAATGTAAATTTCCTCTGCGCCCGCCAGCTCTTGCACTCGTGAGGCAATGTTTACTGTTGAGCCAAAATAATCCAGCCGGTCATTCAAAGTTACCGCAATTGATGGTCCTTTATGTACCCCAATTTTTAATATTATTTCCTTGCCTTTAAGTCCGCGATTAAATTCCTTAATTTCCTTCAGCATTTCTATTGCAGAATTTACTGCATCAAAAGGATTCATAAAGGTAGCCATTACGGCATCACCAATGGTTTTGACAATAGCACCTGAATTATTTACGACTACTTTTCCGAGACTATCGAAATGCTGGCGAACCAGGGAAAAAGCCTTCAAATCTCCAATCTTATCATAGAGTGCAGTTGAGCCTTTTAGATCAGTAAAAAGCACAGCTATATCTTTAACCCCGATTCCTTCCGTTCCTTGTATTACTTCTGTTCTATATAAATCTCTGAATGTTTGTGAAGTCAAAATTCTTTTGCCTGATAGAAAATTACCAATATTTAGAACGCCAGCTCCGCCGCCTGCAGGTAAATTGGTTAGCAAGATTGAACCTTTTCTATCCATTGTATTTTCAATCTCAAGGGTAACTTTGCCTGGTGAAAGCACGCCTGACCTTGGTTCAAATTTTCCGTCCATAAGTTTTAGAGACAGATTTTGCTTTTCTGGTTTTATTTCCCCATTGATTTCAAAGACAACATCCGCACCATTCACAAGATCTCCACCACTTAAGAAACCAGCCGTTACCTCAATATCAAAGCGTTCTTTACCCTTTGGTGAAATATATGAAAGACATTTCATAACCTGAGATACTACATCCGCAAATCTAAGTCCATTTGGATATTTTGCATCCAAATAAAAGCGGTACTTAAAATAGTAATCCTCCACAGAAAGCGATTCAGGATGGTGAAAAGCTATCTCTCTAATTTCAGGAGAAATAGTAAATGCAATTTGTATGTAGTCATCAAGGGAAGCCTCGGTTGATACATGACATACATTGCAATAAAAATGAGAATGAAGGGTTTTTAGAGTTCTAAAGCTGCTAACTATGTCGCCGCATCCAGGACATATAAGATTCCAATTCATATCAAAAAGAAGGTATTTGGAACCAAAAAGAAATAAATCTATTGCTTCATTCTCGGGAATGTTTTTTTCTGTGCTGAATTTTATGGGATTAATTCTAAAAAGAGAGAAGTCATCACCTGTCCGTATCAATCCTTCTAACTTTGAAATTGTCCTTGGACTCCATGCTCTTGTCTTCTCAAGCATGGCGAGCCGTTCATCAAGAAGTTTCTCATTAATGTTAGTATCCATATTACTTACTTAATATATGAAAAACATTTTAATAGGTTAGCCATCCCAAGTCAATCATTTCTTGATACTTGGTATTGACAGGGTTTGAAAAGTCTGGTTCAATTTAAATATGATGGATAAAAAACTTGAACTAAAGGATATAGTGCTTATTGGCAGGACATTTGATGAATACTATAAAATGTTTGAACTCAGTAATATAAATTTTAAAGATGAGAAAATTTTTGATGTGGCTTCTGGAGTCAGCTCTTTCTGCTCTGAGGCAAACTCTATGGGATATAATGTCATTGCCTCTGATAAAATTTATCATCTTTCTGCAAAAGAAATTGAAGAAAAGTGTATCAGTGACTTAAAAATGGTGATGGAAAAATTGCCTTTAGTTTCGGTTTTGTATAAATGGGAATTTTTTAAAGATATTGATGCCTTGAAGAAAAACAGGGAAATGGCTTACAAATTGTTTATAGAAGATTTTAAAAAGGAAAATGGCAGCCGATATATTGCTGTTGAATATCCAAGGACTCAGTTTGCTGATAAAGAATTTACAATTTCTCTTATATCACATTTTCTTTTCATGTATGATGAACATCTGAATTATGAATTTCATAAAAGGACCCTCTCAGAGATTATCAGGATAACCTCAAAGGAGATAAGGATATTTCCTATTGTCAATTTGAAAGGAGAGAGGTCTTTGTTTGTTGATAAATTACTGGAGGATAGTGAGTTTAGAGATTATAAAATGACAATCAAGAAAGTTGACTATGAATTTGTGAAGAATGGAAATGAAATGCTGAAAATAAAAATAACCTAATGTGAGAGATTATAGTAGCAGAGGTAAAGGCAACAGTCTTTCACTCATTCTCGGCGGGCATCCATGCCCGCCTCCGAGGGAAGCATCACGCATCATCATCCATGTGATGCTATGTGATGCTTAAATCCGTTCAAGGCTATTGCCTTTACCTCTATAAGTCAGAGTAGGATATAAAACACTTAATTTAGGAATAAAATACGAGAGGAAAATAAAATGGCATTTGAGACATATATAATTTCATGGAATATAACAAAGAGGTGTAACCTTCGCTGTGCCCACTGCTATCTTGATGCATCCTATCTCACAGGAGATGTAACAGATGAGCTTTCCACAGTGGAGTGTTTCAGGGTTATTGACCAGATGACTCAGGTGAATCCAAATGCAGTCTTAATACTTACAGGGGGTGAGCCTTTACTCCGTAAGGATATATTTGAGATTTCAAGATATGCATCAGATAAAGGTTTTATGACAGTACTTGGGACAAATGGGATACCTATAACGGAAAGTGTTGCGAGAAAAATAAAAGAGAGTGGTATCAAGGGTGTAGGTGTAAGCCTTGACTCTCTAAATTCTCAAAAACACGATTCATTCAGGGGTATTAAAGGGGCATGGGATAATACAATTAATGGGATTGAGGAGATAAAAAGGGTAGGGATTGAGTTTCAGATACAGACTACAGTGACTAAAGAGAATTATGATGAGATACCTTTAATAATTGATTTTGCCTATAAAACAGGTGCGAGGGTATTTAATCTATTTTTTCTTGTATGCACAGGGAGGGGTGAGGAGCTTACAGATATATCAGCAGAGCAGTATGAGGATATGCTTTCCTATGTTTATAAAATCCACGATAATTTTAAAGGGATGATGATAAGACCCAAATGTGCCCCCCATTTTAAAAGGGTTGCATACCAGTTTGATAAAGATTCGCCACTTTTAAACGGATATATAGGTGGGTGTCGTGCAGGGACAAACTACTGCCGTATAACGCCGGAAGGGAATGTAACTCCATGTCCATATATGCCCGATTCAGTTGGCAATGTGAGGGATAAAAGTTTTGTTGATATATGGTGGAATTCTGATATGTTTAAAAACCTGAGACAGCCTGAATATCATGGGAAGTGTCAGGAGTGTGAATATAAGCTCCTCTGCGGAGGGTGCAGAGCAAGGGCTTCTGCATCAAGTAATGATTATATGGGTGATGACCCTTGGTGTCTATATGAACCCGAAAAGGGGGAAAAGAAGATAATAAATCTTGAGACCGTCGTAAAGTATGGCATTGAAGATGAAAGTGATACTGAGGATATTGTCTGGACTGATGAGGCGTTAAAGTTTTTGAAAAATATACCCTTCTTTGCAAGAACTATAGCAAAGAAAGGCGTTGAAAAGCATGCCAAAGAGATGGGCTATAAGACTATTACAATGGAAACAATGAAAGAGGCAAGGGAGAAGAGGGCAGGGAAGATGAGGTTCAAAATATAAGGAAACACAATGCAAGATAGAACAAGGCGTTAAAGTACTTATCTTTTTTTACAGAATACTCCCTCTCAACCTTCTGAATAATCTTTTCTAATAATGCAGATCTCAAAAAAAGCGTTGTTTCCTTTGGGATTCTATTGAGCAGTTCCAGAACATCTTTTGGTGTTCTCATCTTTTTACGAATTGCCCTGAGAATTATACCGATAGTTCCATGCACCTTATATCCAAGCTCCTCACCCGCGAGACGTGCTGCAGCATCATCAGTCATAAAAATTGCATCTGGATTTTCTTGGATCAAAGATAAAGATTCTATTTCTCCTTTATCAAGCGAAAGGGCTTTAGATAGAATTAACAGTCGTGGCTCTGGAGGAGAAATTATCTCTATGACTTTGAGAACAATCCCGGGATGGTGTAATGCGTTCTGTCTGTGTCTTATAATTTCTGTTTCTACTGATTTGGGAATTATTAAGGGATGAAAATCTGATATAATGTCTAAACTGTCTAATTCATCAAGATGAATAATTGGACCGGCATCACAGACTGCCATTCCTTTGCTGTCAGTCTTTTCCATGTAATCCCCATTCAACATCTTCCTTGATGAATTTTTCCATCAATTCAATCTTGTGGGTATCCAGAAAACGTCGTAGGGCTTCTAAAATTATATCATCCTCATTCTTGAACCAACCTTTATCTACAAGGGATTTTACCTCCAGATATATTTGGTCAGGTAATTCTGTGGAAATTGCCTTCATAAAGCCTCCTATGAATACAAATTTTGTTATTTTTTCCTTAATTTTATATTCAATCCAGAATAATAGTCAATTATTTTACTGCTCGTTACGGATTATGGTGGCTAATATGTATTTACCTCTGCGGCTCTATGATTACCTTGATTGAATCCTGTGCCTTTGCGACAAGCTGAAATCCCAAGCCTGTCTCTGATAGATTGAGGCGGTGGGTTATCATATCTTTGACAATCAATCTGCGAGCCTTAAGCAGTTCAATAGCTGTGGCAATATCTGATGGTGCCCCGGCATAGGATGTAGTCATTGTTATACCATCACGCCAGATATCCCATAGCGGAATTGGTATTTTAGTATCAGGCTCTGCAGGTGCAAAAAATAGGATAGTCCCTCCTCTTTCTACAGATTTTAAAGCCTGAGAAATTGCAGTAGGTGCACCTGTGCAGATTACTACCAAATCAGCAAGGTAGCCGTCATTTACCTGTCTGAGACGGGCAGGTACATCTTCTTTTGCATTGATGATAACATCTGCTCCGAATTTTTTTGCTGAATTTAATCTGTAGTCATTAATATCAGTGGCAATAATATTTCCTGCACCTAATGCACGGACTGCCTTTATAAAGAGAAGTCCTGAGATGCCGCTGCCTATAATGAGTACTCTCTGACCTGCTTTAAAATTTGATTTATTTAAGCCGCCAAGGACGCATGCAAGGGGCTCAATAAATGTTCCATCTTCAAATGACAACTCATCAGGTAGTTTAAAAGTCCCGGAATCTACATTGATTTTTGGTATGCGGATATACTCGGAAAAGCCGCCGGGGTCAAAATTAGTTTTACGGAGTGTGTCACAAACAGAGTAATTCCCATTCAGGCAGTAGTAGCAGGTATTACAAGGGACATGGTGGGATACAAAAACCCTGTCACCTTTTTTAAGGTTTTTAACACCTTCTCCGACTTCAACAACCTCACCGGAAATTTCATGTCCGAGGACAAGGGGAGCTTTCTTGATGCGATACCACTCCATTACATCACTGCCGCAGATGCCGCTGGCAATAACCTTTATTAGCAGTTCCCCATTGCTGATTTTAGGGACAGGCCGTTCTTCAAGTCGGACATCTTTATTATTGTAGTAAACCGCAACTCGCACATTACCCTCTATTTTTTCTTCTTCTCACTCTCATAAATCTTATTCGCCTCTTTTGCTGAGGCATTTTCATGGATAACTGCGCGGATTGCCTTAATCATAGCTACGGGGTGTGCATTCTGCCAGATATTCCTTCCAAGATTTACCCCTATGGCACCTTTCTGCATTCCATCATAAACAAATTCTAATACCTCAAGCTCTGTTTCTGTTTTTGGCCCTCCTGCTATGACAACAGGGACAGGACAACTGTTTACAACCTTATCAAAATTTTCACACCAGTATGTCTTTACAACCTTTGCACCAAGTTCAGCGGCGATACGACAGCACAATGCAAGATAACGTGCATCCCTCTTTTCTAACTCTTTACCGACTGCTGTAACTGCCATTACTGGAATACCGTATTCTTCAGCCTCATTTACAAGGTTTGAGAGGTTCATGAGTGTTTGATGCTCATAGTCACTGCCGATAAATACAGATAAACCAACGGCTGATACATTAAGTCTGATTGCCTCTTTTATAGAGGTAGTGATGCCTTCATTGGCGAGGTCTTTGCCCACAACACTGGTGCCACCTGATACCCTTAAGATGATAGGTATGCTGTTGTCAGGCGGGATACACGACCTTAATACCCCCCTCGTAACAAAAAGCGCATCACTGTATTGGAGAAGGGGCTTAATTGTTTCTCCGGGTTTTTCCAGTTTTGATGTGGGACCTAAAAAGTATCCGTGGTCAATAGGCATAAATAGGCATTTCCCATCAGATTTAATTAATTGTGATAAACGGTTTTTCATTCCCCAATCCATATTAAAATCCTCCTTTCAATTATAAAGAAGTGTCAGTGAATAGTGTTAGTGTCAGTAAAAAAACTTACATTTTGTTGACATTTACACTAACACTTTTAGGTTTTTATTCTTTTTCTGTGTTTATCTGTGTCTAATGCCTGATTTTAAATTAAAACATAATGAAATTTTCATGTCAAACAAATTTTCCTCCCTTGAATTCCTTCCTTGATTTTACAGGTTATTTATTGCAAAATCGTTATGTGGATTTATTTGATAAGGATATAGAAATAATAAAGAAAAAGATGACCCCGCTTGCGGACAGGATGAGACCCTCTGTCCTAAAGGATTTTGTCGGACAGCAGCACCTGATAGGGGAGGGTAAGCCTTTAAGGAAGCTGATTGAGAGAGACAGTATAGGCTCTATCATATTCTGGGGACCTCCCGGTTCAGGAAAGACGACACTTGCAAGGCTTATTGCAAATACAACAAAAAGGAAGTTTGAAGAAATCAGTGCGGTTAATGCAGGTGTTGCAGATTTAAGAAGGGTTATCACTATTGCCCAGAGAGAGCTTCAGGCTAAGAAGATAAGGACTATTCTATTTATAGATGAGGTTCATAGGTTTAACAAGGCACAGCAGGATGCCGTCCTTCCATTTGTGGAAAAAGGTATTATCACAATGATAGGCTCTACAACAGAGAACCCATCTTTTGAGGTAATTCCCGCCCTCCGCTCCCGATGCCAGATTTTCAGGCTTGAATATCTGTCTTATGAGGATATTAAGTCAATTTTAAACAGGGCAACTGAAGATAGAGAAAAAGGGCTTGGTGAATATAAATTAAATATAGAGCCTGATGCACTCAATAATGTAATAATTCAGGCAAATGGTGATGCAAGATTTGCATTGAATGCAATAGAGTCCGCAGCATTTTCATCAGAGCCTGATAGCGAGGGCAATAGAAAGATTACTCCTAAGATTGTAGAGGAGGTATTGCAGAGGGCTTCACTCCTCTATGATAAAATGGGGAGTGAGCATTACGACCATGCATCGGCATTTCAGAAATCAATGCGTGGCTCAGACCCTGACGCATCAATTTATTGGCTTGCAAAGATGATTGCAGGCGGTGAAGACCCTCGCTTTATAGCGAGGAGGCTGATTGTAACTGCCTCTGAAGATGTCGGGAATGCAGACCCAATGGCACTTGTTCTATCAGTCTCTGCCTCTGAGGCGGTAGAGAAACTTGGCTGGCCTGAGGCAAGGATACCACTATCACAGGCAGTTATTTATGTTGCCACTGCACCAAAGAGCAATTCTGCAATAGCAACTATTGACAAGGCAATTCACGATATTGAAAAGGATGGAAAGAGTTACCCTGTCCCGGTTCATCTTAAAGACAGCCATTACAGGGATGCCTCAAAATACGGTTTTGGAAAAGACTATAAATATCCGCATGAATTTCCAGAACATTATGTAAAGCAGAACTATCTCCCCGATAAGCTAAAGGGGAGAGTTTATTATGAGCCTGATGGACAGGGGAAAGAGGCAGAGATAAAAGAGAGGCTGGAGAAGATTAGAAAGAAAAAGTATAATAAATGATGCAGCAAAAAGGCTTTGAGGCATTCAAATAATCATGCCAAGAATAAACGAGGCGACAGATACTGATCCCTGTTTTACCCTTGCAGGGACAAGTTTAAAGGTAATTGAAAGACTCAAGCAACCCGGCTGGAAAGGGGAGATACTTTGCTTTATCAGCACAGTGAGTTATAATTATTCCATTGAATAACACACGGAGAGCATTGAATAGCAAAACGAAAAGAGGAATAAATAAAGGAGGGGTAAGATGCCAGAGATAAGCAGATTTTTTGGCATAGTCATAGCAATGTTTTTTGATGACCACAATCCTCCTCATTTTCATGCAAGATACGGAAGTTATTCTATAACGATAAAGATTGAGAACTTCGCAATACTGGAAGGGCATTTGCCTCCAAAGGCGTTAGGTCTTGTTATAGAATGGGCAGATATTCATAAAGAAGAACTATTTAAAGATTGGGAATTGGCAAAAGATCAGAAGCCCCTGTTTCCAATTGAACCTTTAAGGTAAGGAGGTCTCATGTATTATGATGTTTCAGAAGCACGGCATATTGAAGGGTATAAAATTGAACTTGTCTTTAAAAATGGTAAGAAGGGGATTATTGATTTGAAGGAGTATCTTTATAAAGGAGGTGTTTTTAACCGATTCTCCGAGATTGAATATTTCAAGCAGTTTTATGTGAACAAAGAGGTCGGGACATTATGCTGGCCCGATGGACTGGATATTGCTCCCGAGACACTTTACCACGAGGCAACAGGCGAGTCTCTGCCCGCATGGATGAGACCTGAAAAAACAGCAGCTTAATACAAAATGTTGCAATAGCAATAAACAGAATTTATGCCCAGAATAAACGAAGCAACAGATACGGATTTAAGGTAATTTACCCCGTTAGAAAATCCTTTTCTAATGGGGTTGAAAGACTCCAGCAACTCGGCTGGAAGCAGGGAGATACTTTGTTTTATCAGCAGGAGTATTCTTTGAGTCTTTATCATCGGGGTTTGTTTAGGGAAAAAGTTGATTAAACGATTACACTTGTAGTATATTGTAAACACATGGAAATGGTTTTTGATTCTTCCACACTGATATTGCTGGCAAAGTCCGAACTATTAGGGGTTATTTCCGAAGATATTCAAATAATAATTCCAAAAACGGTAAGGGCTGAATGCACCCGCAAAGATACCCTTGATGCTAAATTAATTTCTGCTCTTATCGGTAATCGGAAAATTGAAGTAATTGCAGCAAATAAAGAAGCTGTTAGCATGCTGTGCAGGGATTTCAGAATTCATGTGGGCGAGGCTGAATCGCTTGCTATTGCATTAAGAAGAAAACTGCCTCTTGCTGTGGATGATTTGCCGACTATAAAGGCATGCAAGATACTAAATGTTAAATTTGCAACAGCAATCCACTTTTTAATAAA